>JBAXCM010000268.1:0-6642 GCA_037141475.1 Verrucomicrobiota bacterium
CGGTGAAGGTGACGATCACCGAATCCTTTGCGGTCCCAAGCAGTGAATCGGTGACGGTCAGTGTGTAGGTCGTGGTGGCCTCAGTCGTTGTAACCGTGGGGTTGGGCAGCGTGGCATCATTCAAGCCGGTGCTTGGCGACCATGCATAGGTGTAAGGGCCGGTGCCACCGGTGGCAGCCGGGGTGGCACCGAGGGTAGCCGAGGGGCTGCTCGGGGTGAGAAACCGGGCGGTTCCGGCATGTGCCACCAAAGCCGGAGGGGCCGGTGCCGTGGCCAACTTGAGAAGCTGCATCCCGGCGATTTCCGCGTAATCCGCGTAGGCCCCGCCACCGCAACTCACCTGACACACGATTTCGCCGTTGGAGTCGGCGGTGGTGTTGCTAGTGAAAATCTCGCCAGGGTTGAGAGTTGGCGTGCCGTTGACGGTCAGGGTCATCAGCGGGTCGCCGCTGGTGAAAATGGCCAAGCTATAGTTGGCATCGGCGGTTAGGCCAGTGAATTTGAAGGTCACCGGGGTTTCTCCGCCCGTCACCCATGAACGTTCCGGATTATCGGCAGAGAGGACGACGCCGGGGTCGAATGGCGAGCCACCCGACTGCAGATGATAGCCTACGCCGGCGGAGTCGAACACAAAACCGACGCCGCTGGCGCTGGTTCCCGCGCCGTCAGTTAAACCACTGAGTGTGACCTTTCTGCCGTTGAGTGGCAATGCGTTCCACAATCCACTCTGGCAAGCGAGACCACCCGCCACGTTGCCGCTTACCGCGACGCTGCCATTGGCAACCACATCGATGCTGATCAGATCCGCGTTGGGGATATACCGGTCAAAATTGTCTGACCAGACGGTGGTGCTATCCTGAGTGACGACCATGTCATCGAAATAAAACGGACCGGTGTTGACCGTGCCTGTATAGACGGTTGAGGGGACAAACCAGAATTCGGTGATGGTGTCGCTTCCGTAGGTGAACGTCCCGGCGGCATTGACCATGTCATCGTAGTAGAACTTGCCGTTACCGGCGACGCCAGGACGATTGAGATCGATGACAAACTTGAGGGTTTTCCACTGATCGCGAATGAAGCTGTACCCGCCCGAGGAATTTCCAATGTTGGTGGCTTCAATTTGGCCAAATCCTCCGGTATTATCATTTGCATACGAGCTGATCTGAACGTAGTCGCCAGCATTGCCATCATCGGCACCGTAGAGAAAGCCAAACTTGCTGCCGGTTGGAAAATAGGCTTTGATGGAGAAACTTGCAATTCCGCCGACAATCGGTGATGCAAACACCACCTGCGGAACGCTCACGCCACTTGCCTCGGCCACATCGAATACCAAGGAACCATTCCCACTGGCGGCTTTGTCCGTGGTGACCCTGATGGGCTGCGGATCGCCGAGTTGTCCCCACAGGTTGAGTCCGGTGATGTCGGCGGTTGCCGCCAGCCCGGAGGCGGCGGTGGCTAGGATCGCACTGGCGATCAGTCTGGCATACTTCGTTTGGTTCATTGAATTAAATGTGTGGTTTTCTGCAACACCGGCGGCAATTTAGTGGCCAGGGCAGTGACCGACAAGAGCGACATTGGCCATGCTCGGTGTACAAGAATTGGACAATTCAGTGGATTTAATTCAGCTTTGGCGGGCAGCCAGAAGCATGGCCCGGAGGTTGGCGGGCGGGGTGGCGGGGGGGATGGCGCAGCCGGCGTTGAGGATAAAGCGGGGGTTATCGGCGAAGACAGCGAGCAATTCACGGGTTTGGGTGGCGACGCGCTCCGGGGTGCCAAGGGCGAGCACGCCGGATGGGTCGAGGTTGCCGCAGAAGACCGCCCGGTTCTTGAAACTGGCGCAAGCGGCGAGCACGTCAGTTTTGTAATCCAATTCCAGCACATCGGCGCCGGTGGCGAGCATATCCTCGAGAATGAGGGTGGTATTGCCGCAAATGTGGAGCAAGTACGGCTTGCCTAGTAAATGGGAGAGTGCTGCGAAGCTGCCTTCCCAGCGCTGGGCAAAGCTGCGGTACATGGCCGGGGATATCACATCCGGGCCGGCCGGGCTATCGCCGTTGGAAAGCATATCTGCGCCGGCGGCGGCCATCAGGCGCAAAAATTGCTCGCCGGCCTCGGCGCAATGGCGCAGCAAATGATCCACGTCCTCGCGGTGATGCTCATCGAGCACGTCCATCAACCACTCGGCTGGGCTGCGCAGCATGCTCGCCAGCGAGAAGGGTGCCTGGTCACAGTTGCCGCGGATGTATATCTCATCACCAAAGTACGCCTTGAGCAAGCGCACCGCCTCCAGCCAAATTTGCACGCGCGTATCCGCCCCGACGTTCGGCCGCGGCAACTCGCGCACCGCCGCCAACTCCGCCAAGCAGCCGCCCTCACAACGCGCTGGATCATCATCAGGAAAATCCACCGGCACACCCAGCGCACCGGCCAGTGTGGCCGTATCCACATCGACGACAATAGCGTCATATTCGTAGGTCTCGACGGCTTGAATGAATGCCTTGGCAATTTGTCCGGGATCCTCGCGGTACTGGCGCTGGGTGATACCGGCCTCGCGAGCCGCCATCAAGAAGTTATGAAGCATCACCGGGATGCGGTCCGTTCGTTCGCCGCGCAAGGCGGCCTCAATCCGTTGTTTGCCATTCATGGTGGAACGTTTCCTGAACTGGTCCGGTGGCCTCCCGCAGTCACGGTTTAGACAAGGCCCGCAGGATGCCATCGCCTATCAGACTAGCGAGCAATTCTGTGCCGCTGGCACTCGGATGCACGCCATCATAGGTGAGGACACCCGCCGGTTTGAAGAAAAGTGTGCCATCCACACGCAATTGGGCATTGCTATTTTGGAGATAGGCGATGTAGGCTTTTCGCAGATCCACTAGCGTGCTGCCGCTGGCTTGCGCCACTTTGCGTGTGAGTTCACAGTACTTCTCAATCTTCGCGTCGTCGGAATTCTTGCCATCGGGCAACTCCCCGTGAACCGTCATGGTGGCCAATATCACTTTGGACTTGTTAGCTTTGGCGGAGACCGTTAGATCAGTGAGTGCCTTCTCAAAATCCTCAGGACTCGTGTTACGCCACCAGACGTCGTTGATGCCAATGAACACCACCACCACATCGGCCTTGTCTGTAGCAATGGTTGCCGCAAATGGCTTTTGGGCACTGTCACCGGGATAGGCCGCCTTATCCGAACCGTCGCGCAGTGAAAATACCCCGCCACCATTGATCCCACGATTGATCAACTTGACAGCCTTGCCGTGAGTCCCCTCACCCGCTTTGACCGCCTTGTCAATCGCCTCAATATATGTGTTCTGCCAGGTGATCGAATCACCAAAAAAATCGATCGTCATCCCGTCCTTGAGCGGGCTCGCCTTGCCTGACAATTCCGCCAGTCCGCCGACCTGATGGATTCTTGAGCGCTCGGCAACCGCCTTGGGTGTCACATCGAAAGGTGGGTTCACGGCACTAACCAGCGCGTCGGGCAGCACCTGCCCACTCCCGCTCATCTTGGCGGTGTAAAGACCGGCGGGCATGCCGGCGGGCTTGTCGAAACCAATGCGGGCAAGTTGCGTCTTGGACAGCCCTTTCTCATCCGTGCCAAATGTCAGACCATCCTTGCCGGGTTTGTAGTTAAAAACCGTTAGAGTCTTCGTCACATCCCAAGTTTTCGCGCTGGAATTGCCTATGCGCAAGGTGGACGGCTGCTCGCCCATATCGATGACCGCGTGGGAGCCAAGCGTCAGTGAGGCGAGCGTTTCGCTGTTGCCCTGAAGCAACAAGCCATTGATGCCCGGGCCGCACAATGTCACATTTGAGGAGTCGTTAATTTGGTTGGGCTTGACGAGTTTCACCAGCGCGTCGCCCTTGGTGCCGAGAACCAAATCGCCGGGGATGGCGTCAACCCCGGCAGGCTTGTCGAGGTCCAAAATGCCATTGGTGAGAGTAAAGACGCCCTTGAACGTGTTCGGTTTATCACCGTTCAAGACCGAGGGGCTGACCTGAGGGACGCCGCCACCATGCCATTCGAACGAGCCCGAGCCCGACAGCGTGCCGCTGAAAACCGTGCGGTTGCCACCACCGGTTTCCATCACAAAGGCATGGCCGTTGAGGTCGAAGTCACCTCCCTGGGCCCCGCAAAGCCAGCCGAAGGTGGTATCCCCGACGAGTTTGTAGCTGGCATCCTTGCCAAAATCTTTGTTAGGATCCACATGTTCGCCATTCACGTCCACAGCGCCGGCCGACCCAGCCGCAGTTAGGATTCCAATTATCGTTAGAACAAGAGACTTATGGCTGGCTTTCATGGGGATTAGAGAATCAGGTGGGGGGTAGTTTTCAAAACGAGCGCGTGGCCCAACCGATGCCCCCCCATCCATCGCTTTTTTTAGGGGGGCACCATGGCAGCACAGGCGCTTGAGGCAGGCCGAGGGTATGCCGCAGCCGGGCGTTTGAAAAGGCGGAATTTTTCCTTACGGGGCATCAGTGGACAATTCGGACAAAAAGTGGATCATCCCGAACTGTGTGATCGCACATTTTGCACTTGTTAACGATGTCGTCGTTCCTAAGCAGGCAAAGGGAATCCATCTTCATGGCTTTCCTTGAGTTTCGCCCGGCAGCAGTTTTTTCAGCAGTCCTGCATCCAACTCTGCCTTTGGAGCGAAGGCTGGGGAAGCGATATATTGCAACAGACTGTGCAGCAGTTGCCGCGTCTCGGGTTTGTCCTGATGGCCTGCCAGGTCAATCGAACAGATGAGCATCCCGCCCTTGCCTACCTTGGTTTCAGCGATGAGACCGAGCTTGTGGTTGGTCACGAAATTGTCGATCACTTGGACCAGCGGGCGATAGGTGCCGGGAGTTTCATCGTAGAGGATCGGTCGCGAGTTCTTCACCAACTGCCACCACTGCCAGTTGCTGTGAAATTCCGTGGGGAAGCCCGCGATCGCCGGCGAGTTGGGGTCACAGAAGATTCCCAATGTTCCCGGCGGCACCTTGCCCCCCTGCTTTTTGGCCGCCTCGACAAACATCGGGGACCAGAAGTCGCACTGGAACCCGCCGTCGACGCTGTGGGGAAGTCGGTCCAGCTTGGGCAACAAAAGCACCTTGCCGCCGGCGTCGAGGTGCTTTTGAGTCGCTTCCGCCATGTAATTGTCTGTTAGCATGACACCCTTCGGCACGGTGGTGTCAACCTTCGGCGGATAGACCCAGACCGGATAGCTGTTGCGATAGTTGGTTCCCTCAATGGCGATGGTGACGGTGACCTTCTGCGGCGCGGCGACCGTGGCCAGCGGCAGCGAGTATTGGCCGAGTGCGGTGAGGCCGCCCTGCTTGAGGGTAGCCGCAGGAAATGCGCTGCGGGCCACGCTGCCGCCCGTGCTGTCGGTGACGGTTGCGGTGACCTGCGCATCGGGCATATCGGCAGCCCCGTAGTGGGCGATCTGCACGCGTCCGGTAAACGTCTCGTCGGTGGTCCACGTGTATTTTGGCATGCGCAGGAGCGGCACCGTTTCGCAGCAAAACTGCCGCCACACCCCGGGCTCAATGATGCCCTTGGATTCCATGAACACGTTGAGCATGCCGACCAGCGCCGTGCCCTGCCCCGGGAAATCCTGGATATCGAGCAGTTGAATACCCGCCATGCCGGGTGTCCGCAAGGCCGCCTCGATGTCCTCGCGGTAACAGATGGCCGACAGCGCACCGGAAGCCCGAACGAAGTCGTGCGCTTGGTCGAGCATTCCAACCGTCTTGAGCCGTTCGCGGAAGATCTCCATGTTGCGCGCCTTAAGCACGCCGGTGTATTTGGGAATCTCGCGAAAATCCGGATAGACTTGGAACTGCCCGGTCTCATGGCCCACCACGGGTGCAGGGACTCCTGCCAGCGACTTGCTGAAATCAACCATGGTGGTGGGCGGGCAACTCTCGATGTGCGGATTTGGAAAGTCCATCGTGAAGAACGAACCCCGCACCGGGAGCGTCTTGCTGGTCTTGCAGGTCACCCAAAAATCATCCCCCTCGGCATAGCTGGGATCCCAGTGCTCGTTGCCGGAGCCCTCCGATTGAAGGTGGCGCGGATCGTTTTTTTTGAAGTAGGCAAGCATATCGAACATGGCCGGGCTGCGGCCCAGCTCATTGCCGAGGGTGAACATGACGAACGACGGATGATTGCCGAAATGCCTGAAGATCAGATCGCCCTCGCGCTTGGCGTATTCATAAAGCGATTTTTTCGTCAAGGAGCTCTCCACTTCGAGCCAATCGATGTTGTGAACGGCGGCCTCCTTGCTATTAGGGACATCGAAAGCGTCGCGCTTATTCGGAAGTTCCACCTGGAAATAGACCCCCATCTCGTCAGCCACCTCGAATGCTGCTTCAGGCGGACACCAGGAATGGAATCGGTAGTGGTTAAGGCCCCATGCTTTGCTGATTGACAAAATACGCCGCCATCCGGCCTTGTCCATTGGCGGATAACCGGTCAGGGGGAAATTGGCGGAATCGACCCGGCCGCGCAAGAAAACCGGGCGCCCATTAACGGTGATGCGGTTCCCATCCCGCTTGAAATCACGCATCCCAAAATTGACAGACCGTTCATCTCCACACTTCCCGCTGCCAGCAGTGACTTCGAGGTTGAGAATCAGGCGCAGCATGGCCGGCTGAAAC
>JBAXCM010000269.1:0-6620 GCA_037141475.1 Verrucomicrobiota bacterium
TTTTGGCCAACTGGAACCGCGGTGGCTAACTGGTTGTCACCACTTGTCACCACCCATCCCGTTAGACAGTGGTTGACATGGCCAACACCGGCATGGACACGCCAACTGATTCGCCGCGCACCGATCTAACCACCAACCCGTTACTCACCGAAATAGACACCTGCGCCTACCACTCCGCGTGTCCCAACATGACGATGGTTTCCGCGATGGAGAGTTTGGCGGCGGCGCAGGCTGACCATGCACACGCACGCAGCCAAAGGTGAATCTTCCTCAAAACAATGATGCACGAGGGGCTTCGGGAAATTCATCCAGATTGCCATTGACGGATTTCGAGTGTCCGTGATAGAAATCGATTTGTTATCAAGCAGTCGCCCTGCGGATCCAACAAAGTCTCATCCCCCACGTCGATGTCCCCAAGAATCCTGTGTGTCATCCTCATCAGTCACGGCCTGCTTGCGGCGCAGGAATTACCAGCGACAGAGAATTCAAGTGCTGCTGCCCCAGCAGTCACGGAACCGGCAACCGATCAAACGCCCTTGCCTTCCGTTCCGGCTGTTAGCGAGGAAACAGGCGTCGTCGGACCCATTTCCGATGGCACACCTTGTCCGCCCGCTCCGCCGAAGCCGCTGCCGCCTTTCAAAGCCAAGAGCACGGTTGTCAGGCTCATCGACGTCATCGAACCTCCTCCGATGTCGGGATTGCCGCCTGTCACTGGAACCATCACCCAGACCGTGCATCTGGTTGAGGATCCGGGGCTTGCGGATCCTCCGCCACCGCTTCCGGCACTGCCAATAACCGATCCAGCCGTGTTGGCACGGATGGCCGAATTTCGCGCGAAATACCGGGAAACCCGCCTCGCGTTCGTGTCCGCCACTGTGTATGACCATGCCCGCACGTTTCTCCGATGCTATCCGAATGGCGGAGCGGACAAGGAGGTTTCCGGTTGGTCTAACCTTGATTTCAATCATTTCTCCGGCTTTGCCACCTTTCAGGTGAAGGGCAGGGATGGTGAAATCCGACATTACGCCCTCCTGATGGGCATCGGTAACACCGATACGGTGCGGACAGGCGAATGGCTGGCGAAACACGGAAAAACCTACACTCCTCCAGAGTTTCCCAGCTTGCCCGACCTAGCAACCGCCGGACCGTCTTTCGTCATCACGGATGACGGGATGACTGACAAAGAGTCCATGGACTTGATGGAGGGAATGCATGAACTTTACCGGGTTGAGGGCACGCGGATGGCTGCCGCCCATGAGGCGCGACTCATCGCCTATGAGCAGCGCAAGGCATTCCTGCTGGCGCATCCGCCCAAGCCTAACAATGTGACTGTTCTGTTCTGGGAAAGGGCAAAGCCGGCACGACATATCCCGGCGGTCAAAACGGAAGGGGGAGCCCAATGAGCGGCACCCTGAAGACCTCCCGCCTGCTGCTGCCGCTGGCGATACTTGTCCTGCCGGGCAATGCCGATCCCGCGTCGCAGTCACAGATGAATTTCACCCCCGTTGTGGCGGGGACGTGGGCTGCCGATTGGACCGGAGTTGCTGGGAAGACCTATTTCTTCCAATGGTCCAACGACCTGGAGAACTGGTATTACGCGCCTATCATTGATTTCGGCGAGGGGGATCACAGCTATGGCTGCGCCAGCACCAGTCCGGGATTTTTCGTCCGCCTCCACCACACTGACATATACGGCAGCCTGGAGGAGGCCAGGAGCGCCGATTTTGACAATGACGGATTGTCCAACATCTTCGAGGTCACCTACGGCTACAATCCGTTCCAGACGACATCGACTGCAGGCGGCCCGGACGCCTCGCTCGACCCCGACGAGGACGGACTCGGCAACTACACCGAGCACACCTCCGGGTCAAACCCGATGGTCAAGGACAACCCGATAGTTCAACTCGAAGTCATCGTGGAATGAAAACCCCTGTCATGCGCCATATTGCAGTCCTCCTCACGATTCTATCCGCATTTGCGGCCAAGGCACCGGCACAGACCCTCTTTGACGTTATCGCGTCGCTGAGCGACCGCCAGAGGGTGCTCGTGCAGCGCGACCAGGTCCGGATTCAACTCGGCAACGAATATGCCAACGGCACCAACGCGCTTCCCGGGGATGATCCGATCGACTGGATCGGTGTGGGAACTGATCCGTCGGAATCCGCCGTCAACGGGTTGGGAATAGGAAGCCGCGTCGCTCTGCTCAACCAAGCGGTCGCCGAGTTTGACCGGCTCGCGCCAGGCTATGCCAACATGAGTCCGGCGGAACTTCAGGGTGCGGGACCGGCTGGGACCATCGCCTTTCACCGCTCCGGGGATTTTACACCCCTGCCGAGAGCGACACCGGAGAATCATCAGGAGATTCTACGCCAGCTTGCCCAAAGGGTGAGGGCCTTGCGGGTGTTGTTATGGCCATCCGCATTCGAGACAACGTCCTTTTCAGCCAGCACCCATGCCTGGGAGGAAATTCAATACGACGAGAACGACAATCCTTCCAAGGTGCTTCTGCCCGAAGGAACGGGCTCCGTCACATGGGCACCCGGACAAATCGGCGCGACCAATCTGTCGGTTGAGGAGGTTGGTTCGTCCTTTTATATCGATTTCGCCACGGGAGCGTCGGTGAGCGTGGACGGCAGTTACTACGAAGATCCGTCCACCGACGAGGAAATCGCGGGCCCCCTGAGGGAACAATCGCTGTCCTTCTCGGGGAATTACCCCAAACGGGCGGTCGTCCGGGCAACAGCCCAAGGGGCCGAGGGGACCCAGATCGGCGGAACCGTGAAGATTCTCAGCCGCAGCCGTTGGCACCAGCTGTCGGTGGACGGCGCTCCTTCCCGGTTCAATCCGGCCAATGGCTCGTTCGTGATTGAAGGCGGCGGTGCTTCGGGGGAGGTCGCGCTTTTCGCAACTCCCCCCGGCATCAATGTTAGCGGCGCATGGGTCACCACGCTCAGCGAAAGCGATGAATACGGGTCGCATCTTGATAAGCACTTCGTGGAAACCGGATACCAACTCAAGGCAGCTAGCATCCTCGCCCCGAGCGACCCCGGCTATTCGAATGCGTTTCAGAATTCCTATGAGAAGAACTGGATCATCGGTTGCCGCTGCTTCTCGTTGTTCCTGCCCGACTTCACTCGCGGGGTGGATGCGGCTGCGGCACGGACTAAAATCGACGCGGCAAACCGGGTATTGGCCAACTCCCTTGATGGCGCGATGCTGCTCCACCCGCGCGCGAACCTGCTGTTCGGTATCGAGATCGGCCCCGGACTGAACGGTGCCGGTGACGGGATGCTCACCGCGGGCACGATGGCCGACGCGCTTGAGAACGACTGGTCGAGCCCGTGGAACACCGGTTGGACCTACGGCCAAGTCGGCAGTGATTCCGCCTTGGTCAACCGCTTCGATTCGAGCTACGCGCTCCGCTTTGCCGGAAGCGCCGCCGACTATCATGTGGTGTATGACAACAACCGGTCGGGAAGGACGCAGAGCCTGCCCCAGTTGGACTGGTCCTACACGGACCAGTGGTTCGGAACATCCCACGACAGGTGGACGCTTTACGAGGCATGGGACAGTCCCCGGCTCAAGCAGGTGGTCGGGCGCGACCTGATCGCCAACATCACCTATGACACCAGCCATTACGGCGGCTACACCGTCACGGTTTTCAGGCGGCCCGAGAACGCCGCAGCTCCGGTGGCCGGGCAGGCGGTCTCGACCGAAAACCTGCCCGTGGTCCGCACTTGGACATTCACCAAGCCCGGCGCGGGCACCACCGCCCATCCTACCGACGCGGAAAATCTCCAGGCACAGGGACTCGGCAACGAGAAATTCGAGATTAGCGCCGTCCATACCTTGCGCAACTATGGTGCCGGGTGGGACGATTGGTATGACTACGCCTACGGCTTGTGGGGCGGGTCTTGGACCACCGCTTGGTGGTGGTATCTGGAAGGTGATTACAAATGGGTCCTGAAACTGTCCGAAGGATCGCAGGAGAAATGCCGCAAGGAAATCGCCATCGAAACTACGGATCTGTCCAGCTACGAATTTGTCTCCACCACGACGATCAGCTCGTTTCTGGACGGACAACCTGTCGGCGTGCTGTCATCGGAATCGCTCGACCCCTTCGGTGATGCCGTCCCAGCCGACTGGGAATATGCTGCTGCGGGCAAGACCATTGTCGGTTCGCTCACTCCCGCCGATGCCGACGACCGGGCCTTCCGCTACGGGAAGCTTCCAACAGCCTTGACCGTTGATTACGATGGCGTCCAGCCTGACGCGGTTGCCAGTTGGGACGCCCAGGGGCTCATGGCGGACGTCAGCCAGGGTCCTTGGAAGACAGAGGGCACCCTCGAAGCGGGCGTATATAAGATCACCCGAAAGCTAAACAACCAAGCCATCGCCACCGACTGGATCGAGGCCACCGGTCCGGCAACCATCAAGCATTATTCGGCACCCGACGGCGTGCATGGCACCAAGGGGAATTCCGCAGTCGCATGGACCGAGGTTCAGACAGGCGACCTGAGCACCGGCAGGCCGGGGCTTCCCCACAAGGTGACGCGTTCCGATGGCACGGGTTCCACCTTCGCATGGACCATAGGAACCGATGGGGCGGGCACCCTCGTCGCTGCGGACGGACTGATGTCCGGCGGGTCGGTGACGCGGGGACGGCAACAGACGACCTCGTGGAACGCCCGTGGCTTCACGATTTCGGCAAGCACGGATCTCCTGCTCGGCGGAACGGTCAAGACTGCGGGTGCGGCGGTGCCCTCTGGGGAGTTTACCGACTGGGGCATGCCGAAGAAATGGAAGGATGATTTCTCGGACCTGATGACCTCATGGACTTTCCAAGGAAACCGCTCGCTGCTTGCGTCGGTCACATCCCCGCTCGGCCTGACCACCGGGTATTCCTGTTTTGATGTTCTGGATCGTCCCACGTCGGTGAGCGCCAACAGCATTACCGCCACCCACACCTTCGCGGGGCTGGGCGTCACCACGGGCTATGCCGGAACCGACATTCAGGCGGGAACGCAAAGCACCACCGCCAGTGATGCCCTCGGACGGCTAACCACTTCCAACACCACTTGGAACGGAGTGCCCGACAATCTCGGCCTCACCTACGGCACCGATTCGGTCGGCGTCAGTCGAACGGCCGGTCTCTACGGCACCCATAGCGGGTCGGTCCGCCAAGACGATGGCTCGGTGTCATCGGCATCCGGCCCGACCCTGGCTTTCGGCGGCACCACGGGCGACTCACTGTCGGTTTCCGGCGGCCTCCTAGTTTCCAAGACTGAAATCGCCGGCCAGCCCGACACCTACCGGGAAACCCACACCGATGCATGGGGGCGGGTGTGCAAGGTCATCACGCCATCGCGGTCCGGTACCGGCTCGACCCAGGCCAGCATCGCCCATTCCAACCAGGATTCGACGTTGCGGCGCGTCATCACCATTGAGCCATCCGGTCGTGTCCTCATGACTGAGAGCGATCCTTTCGACGCCTCCGGGGCCATCAGCCGTTCAGGCATCGACCGTGACTTCGATCCACAACACCCGGAGAACGCGGGCCTCGGCGGAACCGACCGATACTCCGAAAGCGTTACCAAGGTCGAAGGCACCAAGGTGGTCACCACCATCAAGGTTACGGAGAACAGCGGACTCAGGGAGATTCTGAGCACCGAATGGACGCCCTCTACCGGCATCACCATTACCAAAGCAAACGGCAACGAGGAAACCATCACCTCCACGACCGACTACACCAACAAGAGCGTCACCACATCCTCGACCAAAGGCTGGAGCAAAACGAGGACTGTCAACAACCTCGGGCTTTCGACCGGCAGCACGCTTTCGGGCACAGGCATCCCGACCACGGGACTCGATCCCGTCTGGCGGGCGGACGGATCGCTGGTCTCGGTGGAGCTAACAATCGGCGGCGAATCCAACACCGCCGCCTTCAACCCCGACGGCACCCTTTCCAGCCTCACGGTCCCCGGCAAGGGCAACATCCTCGGTGGCCACACCATTGAAAACGGCGTCGAAAGCCTTACCGCCGATGGCGTTACCGTGGAGCGCAAGCTCGATGACACCCAGGTCACGACCAGCGGCGCGGACATCATAGGCAAGACCGACACCCTCGCTGTTAGCGGTAGTGGCTATCAGGAAACAGTTGATCCCTCCGTCGGGGCGAATACCACCACCAACTTCAATGCAGCCGGATCTGCCACCGGCAAGAACTACGCCGCCGGAGCGGGTGAAAGCTACGGCTACGAGGGCGAACTTCTGACCTCGGTTTCGTTGGCCCGTGGCGGCCAACTCGATCTTGACTACTCACCCGACGGCGCGAAAGATCTCGTTTCCGCCGTCTGGCCCACCATGGTTTCAGGCACCGGATCCGATGCCTTCACCATTCCCGCCGTGACCCACGGCTTCGGCTATGACCGCGCTGGCAGGGTCGATGGCATCGGTGACGCTTCCGGTTCCCGCTCGCTGACCTATCAGAACGGCAGACTCCAGGAAACCGCTTGGACCGCCGGCCCGCTGGCCGGATACCGGATCGTCAGAAGCCTTGACCAATTCGGGCGCGACACTGGTTTCACGCTATACCGGGGCAGTGTGCTCGTTCATTCCGC
>JBAXCM010000270.1:0-6602 GCA_037141475.1 Verrucomicrobiota bacterium
CCCCTGCAACGCTTCTGGTTCCTTCCCGGTTGGTTCGTTTCCCTCGGCCATCTGGGCCGAGTGTAGCAGATCCCCGGGCACTTGTCTTTCTCTCATTCTAAAACTTCATAACTCGTTCACATAGAGATTCATACAACAAAAAATCAAACCAAAAACCGGCATCTGAAACGCCTATTTCAAGGATTTTCAGCGGGCTTTGACCAAGGTGTGGAATGGGCTGAGTAAGGCACGAGGTTGCCTTCAAATCGCATGGGCACTGCGGCCAAGGGGGCGCTGCCATTCTTCCGCATGGGTTCCTCCCCCCGCTAGTAAACCATGGCCGAAGCCTGGTGTTGAGTTCTTGAGTTGGATTTCGTCTCGACAGCCGCAATGAAGCGCGTCATTTTCCTTCGGCCCTATCGTACATTTCACATGCGGATCGCTCTTTTCGGTGACATTCACGCCAACCTCGAAGCCCTCGAGGCTGTGCTCGACGACGCTTCAAAACAAGGCGTCAACGATTACGTGTGCCTCGGCGACGTGGTCGGCTACAACGCCGACCCGGTCGCTTGCATGGAAACCATCCGGCAAATGGAGTGCCCGACCATCAAGGGCAACCACGACGAGGACGCAGCTGGCAACCACTCACTGGAAAGCATGAACCCGGTGGCCGCCGCCGCCCTCCAGTGGACCCGCGCCCAACTCAATGACGATCAACGACTGTGGCTCCAACGCCTGCGCATGGTGCGTCAAGTAGCGGATTTCACCGTGGTCCACAGCACCTTGGACCAACCAGCGCACTGGAATTATGTGACTAACCGCTTCGATGCGATGGCCAATTTTTCCTATCAATTCACTCAAATTTGTTTTCATGGTCACACCCATGTGCCGCGGGTGTACACCAAGAGTGACAAGGTTCACGAGGTGCCGGCTGATTCCATTTTCATCGAAAAGAGCGCCAAATACTTCATCAACTGCGGCTCAGTGGGCCAACCCCGCGACGGCGACTGGCGCTCCTGTTACGCCATTTACGACAGCGACCATCAGCTCGTGGTGTTTCGCCGGGTGGAATATGACATTGCCAAAACCCAGGCGAAAATCCTTGCCGCGGGATTGCCGCCGATGCTCGCTGAGCGCATCGCCGAAGGCCGCTGAGGCATGTGACCCCGGCAAGAGACCGAACTCAGAACACCCCAGCCTCGAGCTTGTTTTGCCAAGGGACGAGATGACCCCATGCGGAAAAATGGCAACTGGCAGGATGCCCGGCACCACGGATGGCAACTGTATGACCTTTCCAAGCCAAAACCAATAGCTACAGGCATGGGTCTTAGGCACAGCCTCGCTAGTGATAGCGATTGTAGATACGGGCCCAAAATGGCGTGAAGCTAACCAGTAACTTCTCGTACGCGGCCCTTTCCGCTTTTTTGCGCGCACTATCGATCGCATTGCTACTTCCCCAAGCGATCGTGAGTCCTGAGCGCGAGTCGCCCTCCTCAAGTGCGCCGTAGATAAAGCCGGTCTTGGTGTCCATCAAGATGGCAGAGGCTGTGGAGTGGATCTTGTATTTCTTATTGGGAGCAAGGCCGAGCGTGAGCGTGGTGAGTGGAGCAATGACATCGTTATCGCTGAACTCGGTGGCGAGCGTGTAAATCAGGATCGCGTCGGCCTGAAGTTTCGCGGAGGCCTCGCGAAGATCCAGATCTGATGAAAGGGCCTTCGGCAGAAGCAGGCGGTTGAGCGAGACGATGCCCTCGACGCCATGGAGCTTGGAAAGCGCATCGATGTCTTCTTCCCTCTCGATGTCGCGAGCCGTCACGACACTAAAAGCGCCGGAGCCAACCCCCTGAGCAGACTCCGAGCGGTATCCGCTTTCCTGGACCCGGACGACAGCGATGTTTGCAGGGAACTTGATGGCTGGACGCGCCACAAATGCCTTCTTGACTCGTGGATCAGTGAAAGTGCTCAGGTCGGCTTGGCGTCCGGGCGTGACGTAACTGGAGCACGAAGCAAGGAGAATTGCAGTGGCTAGTGAGAAAATCAGGTGCAGTGGTTTCATAGCTTTAAGGATGTGCGAGCAAAGCGATACGCGCTGGGGTAGTCCGATTATTACACGAAGCAACACATCGGGGGGCACGTTCACCACCAAAGCCCGAAGGTTGGTTCTGAGCTTGGTTCTTGCCAGAGCAGGGCGCTTGTGGCTGACTTTGCGGCGTGAGAAATTACCTTGATTTGCTTCGGGATGTGCTGGAAAACGGTGAGTTGCGCGACGACCGCACGGGCACCGGCACGCGGGCAGTATTCGGGCGGCAGGTGCGCTACGACTTGCGCAATGGTTTCCCCTGCCTCACGACAAAGAAGTTGCACCTGCGCTCCATCATCTACGAATTGTTGTGGATGTTGCGCGGCGACACAAACACCGGCTTTCTCAAGGACAACGGGGTGAGCATCTGGAATGAATGGGCCGACGCCGAGGGCGAACTCGGCCCGGTCTATGGCAAACAGTGGCGTGCCTGGCCAACGCCGGATGGTCGCAGTATTGATCAGATCCACCTGCTCATCGATGAATTGCGCGGAGATCCGTATTCGAGGCGCCACATCGTGTCCGCTTGGAACGTCGGCCAAATCCATCAGATGGCACTGCCGCCCTGCCACTTGCTGTTCCAGTTTTTTGTACACGCACCCCGCGACGGCAAGCGTGCCGGATTGTCATGCCAACTCTATCAACGCAGTGCGGATTTATTTCTGGGTGTCCCCTTCAACATCGCCTCGTATGCCCTGCTCACCCGGATGATCGCCCACGTCTGCGATTACGAGGCGCGCGACTTCATCCACACCTTTGGCGACGTCCACATTTACGCCAACCATTTGGAGCAAGCGCATCTTCAATTGACCCGCGATTCCAAGCCACTGCCCTCGCTGTGGCTCAATCCCAAGGTCAATGATATTGACGCCTTCACCTTCGAGGATATCCGACTCGATAACTACGACCCCCACCCCCCGATCAAGGCAGCAGTGTCGGTCTGAGACCCCCATGAAGTTGCATCTCACAGCAATTGTGGCAATGACCCCGCAGCGAGTGATCGGGCGTGACCGAAAACTGCCTTGGCACCTGCCGGAAGATCTGGCGTTTTTTAAACACAGCACGTCCGGACACCCAATCGTGATGGGCCGCAAAACCTATCAATCACTGGGGCGGCCACTACCCAAACGCCGCAACATCGTGCTGACCCGAGATCCCTACTGGTCTGCTGCGGGCGTGGAAGTGCTCCACGCGGCGGCGGATCTGGCGGAGCTGCCCGGCTTGGACGGACAGGTATTCATCATCGGCGGCGCCGAAATCTATCAAGCATTTCTACCCCTGCTGGATGATTTGTTAATCAGCCATCTGGTGGAAAATTACACGGGCGACACATGGTTTCCCGATTTTGAGGCGGCTTTCCCCAACTCTGAAATCGTCGAAACCCACCCGACCTTTGTCGTACGCCGATGGTGGCGTTAGTTTTCGATGAGGCCGCGCAGACACAGGTCGTTGCCAAAATGGCTGACTGTCAGACCGGTTAGTTCAAGCGACGCGGGGAAATTTGCAGTGGCCAGTGCAGGCACGCCGCCGCCGCAGAGCCGCGGTGCCAGATAGATGACAACCTCATCGACCAGTCCAGCCTCCAGCAAGGCTGCGGAAAACCGGCCTCCAGCCTCCACCAGCACGCTGAGCACCCCTTGTTCGCTGGCGAGAGCACGCAGCATTTCTGATAGGTCGGCACCTGGCCGGATCAGCGTGCGATCGCGCCAGGCGTCGGTGAACAAGGGCGCATCCAAGGGCAGTGATTTGGGATGATCGGTGACGACGACGCGCCACGGTTGGAGTCGGCCGTCCAGCAAACCGGGCAGGCGCAGAGTGAGCGCGGGCTTGTCGCGGCGGACAGTTTCGCCACTGGTGAGGATGGCATCGACTGAGGCGCGGAGGTGTTGGACATCGGCCCTGGCTAATTCGCCGGTGAGCCACTGGCCTTCTCCGGGCGGGCGGGTGATGCGTCCATCCAGGCTCATGGCGGTTTTCCAAATCAGCCAGGGCAGGCCGCATCGGCTGACCTTGAAAAACGGGCGGAGCAGGGAAGCTGCGGCCCCGGCGCACACACCGGAGCTCACCTCGATGCCAGCGGAGCGCAAGATTTCATCAGCACGACCGGCGTGAAGCGGGTTGTCATCGGTGCAGGCGTAAACGACGCGACCGATCCCTGCTGTGATGAGCGCCTCCGTGCAGGGCGGCGTTCTGCCATGGGTTGAGCACGGTTCGAGGGTGATGTAGGCGGTCGCTCCGCTCAACTCCCCTGCCCCGTGAGCAGCAGCGGCAGCAGCCAGTGCCTCGCATTCCGCATGGGGCTGGCCAGCCGCCCGGTGCCAACCGCTCCCCAGAAGTTGGCCGTTTTTGACGATGAGAGCGCCAACCGGCGGATTGGGGGCCGTGCGCCCCACGCCCTTGGCGGCTTCGGCGAGCGCCAGGGTCATCCAAAAAGTATCGACTGCGCTGTTCGAAGTCACCCCTGCAGGGTTGCGTAAAATACCGGTGCCGACAAGTGAGCATCCCGGAAAAAACAGTAATCTCGCAGAAATTTCAGGGCTCCGGCTCAGAAAATCGCGCCGGTACCGGCACCAATCATGGCTCACAGGCCACCTGAATATCCACAAAATGGGCAATTTCCGACCGATTTCGACAGAAAATCCCCTAACAGTTGAATCAATGCCGGAACTTGCTTGCGTCGCTTCGCCGGATCAGCCAACTTTCGTCGGACACAATCTTATGAACGAACGACGCGTGGTCATCACCGGCATTGGCTGCCTTTCTCCCCTCGGCAACGACTTAGCTTCCACTTGGGATGGTCTCAAGAATGGCCGCAGTGGGATAGCGCGGATCACCCAACTGGATCTGAGCCCTTACGACTGCAAGATCGGTGGTGAGGTGAAGGGGTTTTCCGCAGACGAGTACTTCAACGTGGCCAAGGATGCCCGACGCGCTGATCGCTACGTGCAATTCGCGGTGGCGGCCTCCAAGATGGCGATGCAGGATTCAGGCGTGGACGTTTCCAAAATGAATCCACGGCGATTTGGCGTAATGGTCGGCAGTGGCATCGGTGGCCTGGCCACCTTGGAGCGGGAGCACGCGGTACTCATGGCCAAGGGGCCGAAACGGGTGTCGCCGTTCACGATTCCGATGATGATTTCCAATATTGCCAGCGGCATTATTTCGATTGAACACGGGTTGCTCGGGCCAAACATGTGCATCGTCACTGCCTGCGCCACCTCCAATCACAACATCGGTGAGGCTTGGCGCATCATCAAGTTTGGCGACGCCGACGCGTTTTTGTGCGGCGGCGCGGAGGCGACCATCCTAGGAATGGGCTTGGCGGGCTTCGGCAACATGAAGGCGCTGAGCACGCGCAACGATGAGCCTGAGCGTGCCTGCCGTCCGTTTGACAAGGATCGCGATGGGTTTGTCATGGGCGAAGGCGCCGGTATCTTCGTCATCGAGGAATTGGAACACGCCCGCAAACGCGGCGCAAAAATCTATGCTGAACTCATCGGCTATGGCATCAGCGCCGATGCTTATCACCTCAGCGCCCCTTCGCCCGATGGCAGCGGCCCGGCCTATGCCATCAAAATGGCCCTCGACCACGGCAAGGTCAATCCAGAGCAAGTCGATTACCTCAACGCCCACGCCACATCCACCGGTCTGGGCGACATCGCGGAAACCAAGGCGATCAAGCTGGCCTTCGGTGACTATGCCAACAACGGCCTGATGGTGAGTTCGACGAAATCGATGACCGGCCACATGTTAGGTGCGGCGGGCGGCATTGAGTTGATTGCCAGCGTGATGGCGATTCATGAAGGGGTCATTCCGCCGACCATCAATCTGGAGAACCAGGATCCGGAGTGTGATTTGGACTGTGTGCCCAACGTCGCCCGCGAGGTGCCGGTGAAAGTGGCCATCAGCAACAGCTTTGGTTTTGGCGGCCACAACGCGTCGGTGCTGGTGCGCCGCTTCGAGTAAGCCTGCCATGGAAGATCCGCTCTATCGTCACGTCGGCGAGGTTTCCTTCCGTGACACCGACGCGAGCGGCTGGATGCATTTCCCCAATATTTTCCAGTATGTGGAGCTCGCCGAACATGCGTTTTTACGTTCTCGGGGGTTGCTTGTTTTTGATAGGAGCCAGGGGGGCTGGCCGCGGGTGAAGGTGAGCTGCGAGTTCAAGCAGCCCTTGCTGTGCGGCGACGCAATCGAAGTGCACTTGGCCATCGCAGCGGTGGGAACGTCCTCGGTCACTTGGAATTTCGAAGTCATCCGCGCCGCCGAACTTGCCGCCGTCGGCAGCATCACCACCGTGCGGGTCAATCACCAGGGCCGCCCCCAGCCACTCGACGACCGCGAGCGAGCGGAACTGGAGCGTGGG
This sequence comes from Verrucomicrobiota bacterium, assembly GCA_037141475.1. Lineage (GTDB taxonomy): Bacteria > Verrucomicrobiota > Verrucomicrobiia > Verrucomicrobiales > Akkermansiaceae > Luteolibacter. The sequence continues at coordinate 6,426 of JBAXCM010000270.1, forward strand.
CTTTAACTCTGGATTGGTTAACCCGCGCCATCCCCCACTCATGGACGTTTCATCAGAGATTTCAGGCCGCATCGTGATCGTGCCCACCCCCATCGGCAATCTGGGCGACATCACACTCCGAGCGCTGGAAATCCTCCGCCACGCCGACCGCATCGCCTGTGAAGATACCCGCCATTC
>JBAXCM010000271.1:0-6525 GCA_037141475.1 Verrucomicrobiota bacterium
GGCTGCCTGCATCAGCGGGGCGCTGTGGGAACAGCATATCACGCTGCGCCAAGCGCATCTGTTCTGCGCCGCAAATCATCAACTAGCGCTCGATTTCTTTCACCTCGCCCAAGGCAGCCAAGCACTGCCGAGCGATTTGCCGCGGCTCATCGAGCATGCCATCCGCCATCAACTGCACATCAACGACGCGGATGAAGCCCTGCTGCCGGCGTTGGATGCACGGCCAACTCTTGATGCCACCCCCTCGGGCAATTGCCGTCTGCGTTATGAAACGACCAGCGACACAGGCGGTTTGGTGTATGCCCTGTCCTTCAAGGTGTTCCGCCATCTGGGCGGGAGCATCCACTGCCTAACGGCTAACACGGCCCGCGGCCGTGCCTACATCACCGTGACCCACAGCTTGCCGCCGGGCCGCTCGCTCTCCGCCGCCCGTAAAATCATCGAGCATTGTTTCTGAGTTCGGCCCGGCAGGAACCATCAGAACTCAGTCGAGCTTTTCAACAGTCACGTCATAGCGACCGCCGTTGACGTTGATGACCAAATGCTTGCCTGCAGTGGGGGCAGCACTAGGTTTGGCTGATGTCGGAGCCGATGCAGGTGTCGGTGTCGCAGCTGATGTCGAAGATGCAGGAGCGGGTGAACCGCCGCCCTTGATGAGTGCTTCGACCTGCTGGGGAAACATGGCAAAAAGCACCACGGTCTCGTCATCGGTGGGCAGGCCCTTGGTGGCGCATTGCTGGCGCAAGCCGTCCATGGCCGGGGCTAACAAATTAGCCGGGCGTTCAGTGACGGTTTTCTGGCCGCTTTGTTTTTCGACTTGGGCGAGCACCTCAGGATTGATGGGACCTGGGGCTTTGCCGTACTTGCCCAGGGCGATATCCTGAGCGGGTTGGCAGATCATTTTCCAGCGGCCGAATTTGACGTTCATCATGGCCTGGGTACCAACGATTTGGGAGGTGGGGGTGACCAGAGGAATCCAGCCAAGCGCTTCACGCACCACCGGGATTTCCCGGACCACTTCGTCGAACTTGGCAGACATTCCCTGCTCGGCGAGCTGGTTGCGGAAGTTAGAGAGCATGCCGCCGGGCACTTGGAAAATGAGAATGTCTGAGTCCACACGCTCGTTGGCAGGGCTGGTGAATTTACCCAACTGCTTATAAACATCCTCAAAATACACGCGCAACTCCTGCAGTTTGGCAGCGTCGAACTCAGGGCAGCGCGGGTGGCCCTTCAGCATGGCGAGCATGCGCACGGTATCGGGCTGCCCAGTGCCATTGGCAAACGGCGCAATCGAAGTCTCCACAGCATCCACCCCGGCATCAATTGCCGCTAGATACGAGGCTGCTCCGAGGCCGGCGGTGTCGTGAGTGTGCAGGGTGATAGGCAAGCCGACACGGCGTTTCAGCTCAGTGACCAATTCAAAGGCGACCCGCGGGGCGATGATGCCTGACATGTCCTTGATCCCAATCGAGTGACAGCCCAATTTTTCAAGATCCACGCCGAGTTGAACAAACGCCTCGATCGTGTGAACCGGACTGATGGTGTAGCAAATCTCACCGCGGGCGTGCTTGCCGCAGGCGAGGACGGCTTTGACGGCGGTGGCGAGGTTGCGCACGTCGTTAAGAGCATCGAAAATTCGGAACACATCCTGGCCTGCAGCGGCATTGGCACGCACGAACGCCTCGACCACATCGTCGGGGAAACTCGTGTATTGGACGATGTTCTGGCCCCGCAAGAGCATGATTTGCGGAGTGCGTGGAGCGGCTTGCTTGAGGAGGCGCAGCCGGTCGAAGGGGTTTTCGCCGAGGTAGCGCAGGCAGGAGTCGATGGTTGCGCCGCCCCAAGTTTCCAGGCCGCTGAAGCCCATATCATCAAGGATGGGAGCTGCCGGCAGCATTTGAGCGGTGCTCATACGGGTGGCGGCGAGGGATTGGTGGCCGTCACGCAGGACGGTATTATTGAATGTAACTGGTTGCATGGTGTGTGGGGGAATAACTCGCAGAATCCAGAGGTGTTGGAGCACCTCACAAAAAACAACGCATATTTTCTGACTCTGCCACCACATTCAATACCAAACATCTGATGAGTTGTTGGAGAATTTCCGGAATTCCTTATTCTAGGCGGGTTCCACGGCCAACCGGCGCAAGAAACGCTGCGCTTTTCAGTAAATTTGCAAAGAACCGAGATTCGCCCTAGCCCCACCTCGGATTCTGTGCATAATTCGCGCGCCTATGAACGGAACAGCGGAACTTATCATTGAAAACAAGCGTTTGGAACTCCCCATGGTCGTCGGATCGGAAGGAGAAGTCGGAATTGACGTCGCCGCCCTGCGCGACAAGACCGGTTGCATCACTCTAGACCCGGGTTACGGCAATACAGGAGCCTGCAAGAGCGCCATCACCTTTATCGACGGTGAAAAGGGCATCCTCCAATACCGTGGCTACGACATTGCAGAGCTTGCTGCAAAAAGTAACTTCATTGAAACATCCTACCTGCTCATTTACGGCGAACTGCCCACTCCGGCGCAATTGACGGCTTTCTCCGACGAACTCACCCAAAACCAAATGCTCCACGAGGGCATGCGCTTTTTGTTTGAAGGGTTCCCGACATCAGCCCATCCGATGGGCATTCTCTCGGCCATGATCAACGCCGCCTCGTCGTATTTCCCCAACCTGCTCAGCGGCAAGGACCGCCAGACGCGTTTTCCGCGGCATGCGGCTCGGCTGATTTCACAGGTGCGCACGATTGCCGCCTTCTCCTACCGCAAGGCGCACGGACTGCCCACCATCTATCCAAAATCCAATCTCAAGTACACTGCCAACTTTCTCCACATGATGTTTTCCTCGCCCAACGAGGATTGGGTTGTCCAACCCGAAATCGTCCGTGCCTTGGACCTGATCTTCCTGCTGCACGCTGACCACGAACAGAACTGTTCCACTGCCACGGTGCGGATGGTTGCCTCCAGCCGTGCCAACCTGTTTGCATCTGCCTCGGCCGGCGTCTGCGCGTTGTGGGGACCGCTGCATGGCGGTGCCAACCAAGCGGTGCTGGAAATGCTTGAGGAAATCCACGCCGAGGGGGACGATGGGACGAAGTTCCTCAACGAAGTTAAGAACAAGATTGGCAACCGTCGCCTGATGGGTTTCGGTCACCGGGTTTATAAAAACTTCGACCCCCGGGCAGTCATCATCAAAGAACAATGCGACAAGGTGCTCGCCAATTTGCATAAGTCCGACCCCTTGCTGGATATCGCCAAGAAACTCGAGGAAATTGCCCTTCACGACGAGTATTTCATCTCCCGCAAACTCTATCCAAACGTGGATTTCTATAGCGGCATCATCATGCGCGCCATCGGCATCCCGCTGGATATGTTTACCGTGATGTTCGCCATCGGCCGCATGCCGGGCTGGATCGCCAACTTCAAGGAAGTGATGGAAGACCCCGATAGCCGCATCGCCCGTCCCCGCCAAATTTATACCGGCCACACGCTCCGCAATTACGTTGCAATGGACCAACGGGCCTGAGCTGGCACCCTGGCGAGGGGTTTATAGCAATGCGGCAGCCCATTCCCCATGCTCTCCGCCCTCCGACAACTCATCCAAGACGCCTTCGCTGGCGCTGCCACTGACGTATTCCTCGTCGCGGGCGAGCCACCCCGCGTCCGCCACGAGGGCGAGGTCATCGAACTGCATCCCGGCCCGGTACCCCCGGCGGCTATGGCGGAATTCTGGAACTCTTGCGGCATCAACCCGCTAACTCACCCGGAGGCGGATATCTCTTGGCAACTCCCCCAAGGTGGCCGCCTGCGGGTCAACCTCTATCATACGCTCGGCCGCCTCGCCGCAGCACTGCGCCCAATCCGTAACCAAATCCCGCCACTCGCCCAGCTCGGACTGCCAGCACCGCTGCTCGAGTCATGGCTGCAACGCCGCTACGGACTCATCCTGGTTACCGGGCCCACTGGATCGGGTAAATCCACAACCGTGGCAGCCTGCCTCGATTGGATCAACCATCACCTTGCCCGCCACATCGTCACGCTCGAGGATCCCATCGAATACCTGTTTGAAAATGACCTGGGGTTCTTCTCACAACGGGAGATTCGTCAGGATTCGGCGGATTTTTCGAGGGGTCTGCGGGCCGCGCTGCGCCAAAGTCCGGACGTCCTCTTTGTCGGCGAAATCCGCGATCAGGAAACGGCCGTAACCGCCCTCCATGCCGCGGAAACCGGCCATCTCGTCATTTCCACCCTCCACAGCAGCGGCGTCGCCGATACCCTCGAACGATTTTCCCACCTGCTCAAAAGCGAAACATCCGGAGCCCTCAATCTGCTTGCATCCCAACTCGTCGGTATCCTTTCCCAACAACTCCTCCCGCGCCTCGGTGGCGGATTGTTTCCCGCGCTCGAATACCTCCAGAACGAAGCTGCGACACGCCGCTGGATTTTGGACAACAAGCTCGCGGAATTACAAGACCACTTGCAAAAGTTCAATGGCTCGACAAATTGCTCTCTTCTCGACTACCTCGTCGCCGCCACCCGCCAAGGATTCGTCGATCTGGAAACCGCCCGCTCCGCTTGTCCGCGCCCCCAGGATTTTGATCGCGCCATGCGCGGCATCTCCTGATTGCCAAACCCAGTCATGACCCGCGACATCACCGAATACCTAAGCGAAACCGTCTTGCGCGGCGGGTCCGACCTGCACCTCAGCGCCTGGGCACCGGCCTGCGTGCGGATCAACGGTGCGATCCAACCCATCGACGAGCTACAGCTTGAACCGGACATGGTTCGGGATCTCATCCTCGACACGCTCACCGAGTCCCAGCGGGCCACCTTGGAGCAGCAGTTGGAACTCGACTATGCCCTGCAAGTCGAAGGCGTCGGCCGGTTCCGCGGCAACGTCCACATGGCCCGCGGTCAGGTTGAGGCCGCGTTTCGCTTCATTCGCCAAGATATTCCCGAGCTGGAAACCCTCGGCCACCACCTCGCCGCCCACCAATTTTGCAACCTGCGCGGCGGCTTGGTGCTCATCACCGGCATCACGGGCTCTGGCAAATCCACCACCCTTGCCTCGATGGTCAAACGCATCGCCGACAGCCACAGCGGCGTGATCATCACCCTCGAGGACCCGATCGAATTCATCTTCCCACACAGCTCCAGTCTCATCAAACAACGCGAGATCGGCAGCGACACCCACAGCTTTCCCGGTGCCTTGCGCCAAGCCCTGCGACAGGACCCGGACGTCATCGTGGTGGCCGAAATGCGCGACCTCGACACGATTCGCATCGCCCTAACCGCTGCGGAAACCGGTCACCTGGTGCTCGCCACCCTCCACACGCCTGACGCGCCGCAGACGATTGACCGACTGGTGGATGTGTTTCCCGCCGACCAACAACCCCAGATCATCGCGCAACTCTCCAGCGCCTTGGGCGGCATCCTTTGCCAGCGCCTCATCCCCCGCGCCGACGGCCAGGGCCGGGTGCTCGCCTCGGAAGTGCTCGTCCCTAACCACGCCATCCGCAACTGCATCCGGGAACGCAAACTCGAGCAAATCGTCGGCCTGATGGAAATCGGCCACCGCGATGGCAACCGCACCATTGACCAGAGCATCGCCACACTTTTCGACGCGCATCTCATCACTCGCGAGGAAGCTATTTTCCACTGCCGCGAACCCAAAAGTTTCGAAGCCCCACCTCCGCCACCCCGAAAAACAAAATCTATCTGGACCTGAACCCCCATGGAAACCCCCAGCCCTAAATACATCATCACCCGCGCCGTCGGCCTGCTCGTCCTGCTAGTCGTCATTTCCATCACCTACAAATTCTTCAAACAGCGCCAGCGAGAGAGCGCCATCATCAAAGAACTGGCCACCATCACCACTGAGAGTTCGTTCTTCCAGCAATTCTACGCCGAGGACGCCCGCAAGTCCCTAATACGCGCCGTCGGACTCATCGCTGAGGCCAGCTCGCTCGGTGTCGCTCCCAACGACGCCATCAGCCGCAGCCTGGGAATCAAGCGGCAGATGTTCACTGACGATGCCAGACATGAGGAACCCCCACTGCGCGAACGCATCATCCGGACCTGCCTGCGCGATAACTATGTCAAGTTCCTCAATCTCGGCTTCAAACCGGATTTCTACGCCCTTGATGCCATGCGCCAAGGCAAGCTGCCCCCAATCCCATCCGGCCCCCAGAGCGGCCACACTCCCGTCATCTCCTACCTCATCAACCCCGCCGTCTCACCCGGAATGGACAAGGTCATCGCCAATCTCGAGATCCGCCCACCTGCCTCCGATGATGACAAACCCAGTGACGTCCAACTCGCCTCTTCCAAACAACTCGTTCGCGACCTGACAGAGGCGAAGGTCATCGATGACCGCACCTGCGAGAAAATCCTCGAGGCTCTGGGCCAAAAACCCGCCACCAAGCAGCAATAACCTTCAGAACTCAGGTTCCGACATCGCTTTCGATAAATGACTCAAGAGTGGGGAGTTCTTCGGCTCATGATTCGCTGGAATGAAGCCCGAGGCG
>JBAXCM010000272.1:0-6518 GCA_037141475.1 Verrucomicrobiota bacterium
GCGGGGTGGCGTCGGCACTGAGGGAGATGGGGGCAGGCGCGGCGGTGGAGAACAGGGTCTGCACCTCGGCCGCCGTCAGCCCACGCATGTAGCAGCGAAAATCATCCAGGGAGCCTTGAAAATAGTTGCCGGAATTGCCGCGGCCGAGGTAATTGGCATTTTCCATCAGCGGCGCGTTGAGGCTATCTGGCAGCAGGGACATGGCCGGGTTGCTGGCCATGGCCACCCCGTTGAGATAGAGTGTGCAAGTGCTGCCTGAGAACACCACAGCAAGGTGACTCCAGGTATTGGCCGCGAGGGCGGCACTGCTATCAAGCGTCACGGTGGTGCTGCCGTCGCTGATGACGAAGCGCGGCTTGCCGGTGGCTGCCGAATTTGGCGTTAGATACATCACCTTGTTTGCGCCATCGCCCAACGACCACAGCCGCTGATCTGTGGCGGCTGCGACACTTGGTTTGCACCACACGGCAAAAGTGCTGTCCTTGAAGTCATTGACGGCATTGTGGAGTTCCACGTGCTGGCTGATCCCGTCCAAGGCTAACACGCGGCCTCCCCGCTGCGACGCGCCACTATCCAGAGCGCTGCGGCAACCGTTCATCAAAAACCCATGGTTGATCCCGAATTCATCCATCGCAAAAACCGCGTTGTCCTTTTCGAAACTATGCCGGGCAAAAAGGTAACCATTGTCGGGCAGCGAGGCAAAGCGAGCCGTGTCCTGGCCCCAGCCCCAACCAAAATGCACGCCGCTGGACGAGGGCGTGGTGCCATTGCCATTGGCGGAGTCGCCGTCCATGATGAGTCCACCGTTGAACGTCGAGGTATCATAGACATAGGTGGTGCCCTTGACGATGGCGTTGCCGTACACTTTGGTGTGCGTCGTCGCATTGCCATCACCGCAATTGCCATGCTCGATCACCTTGCCACTCTCATATACCTCCGCACAACCAAACACATGCCCCCAATCCCTCACCTTCGCATTGCCATACACCTGCGCACTCGCCTCCACCATGGCGTGGCCAGACACCACCGCGTTGTCACGCACTTGCGCACTGTCCTTGACCACGCCGTAGTCCTCGACCCGCGCATTGCCCCTCACCTGCGCAGAACCTAGCACCTGCGCGTTGGCTCCAATATAGGCGCTGGCATCCACTGTGGCACTGCTGGCTTTCCACCCGCCACCATTGGCATGTTGCAGCATCCCGCTGTGGCTCTGCACCGGATAGATGACATTTTTCGGGGATGCATTGGTGAAGGATACCGCATAAGGGAATTGCAAACCAGCATCGGTTAGATAGGCCTGCCATGCCGGATCGGCGATTTTCATCGGTTTGGGCGTGGCGATGACCACCAGATAAAGTTTCGTCTGGTCGGCCGATAGATTGATTGAGTTGGTGCCGCTGTTCCAGAGGCTCGAATAGCTGGCGGCCCCGGCGCTATCAACCGCCACCAGGCAGGCGCGCCAATCCGACTGGCGAACCGGGTCGCACTGGGGGTGGAAGTTACAGTTCACGGTGGTGCCCGGGGTGGCCGTCAGCGGAATGAAGTTGAAACCAAACTCCATCGGCGTGTGATCGCGGCTCGGCCGGTACCACCCGCTCGCACTAGGAAGCTTCACCAACGGGGTCCGGCATCGTTGATAGAAATTCCAGTCGCTACCGTCGTCCGCACTGTTGGCCTGGGCCAGCCAGCGCTGACGCGCAAAATCCCAAGTGACCATCTTGCGGGCCATATCGCCCCATAGGTCGTTGATCGCCCCGGCCTTGTCGGCGGAGCCGGATGAGTCGAGCCGGATCATCCGGTCGATGATGTATTCGTTAGTTCGCTGATCAACGGTGGCATTGGTCCACATGCTATCGACCCAAGCCGCGCCGTAGCGCGGATCATCCTTGGCGGCTTCCCAGATGACCCAAGAGTCGTAGTAATCCCTGCCGTGGGCCGGATAATACATCCCGTTGCTGATGTAGCCGCCGGCCTGAGGATAGGTGTTGATGAATTGCAGCAACATCCAGTTGGCGGTACACTCCCACCATGCGCCAGAGCTGTTAGAACCATTGAATCCAGCGCCGGTCCCTTCCCAGACGTGGCCGAACTCATGCGGGGTGGCACCCGAGGGCGGATCATAGCGACAACTGCTGGTGTTGGCCATGGCATAGAAAAACCCGCCGGAATCCATGCTCGAATAGGCACCGCCGCCACCGCCGTCATTCCATGTCATGAGGAAATTGAAATTGGCTCGGTACTTGTTGCCATCGGGTGTGGTAACCGATTCATTGATATCATGGAGGCCCATTTCGACGACCCAGCGATGCCACATTTGTTCATACTCCTGGAGGTTTCCCTGAGCTAACTGCTCGGTCATGGGTGTGCCGGTATCCCGGTTGTAATGGCCGAAGTTCATCCGGAAATGGTCGGAGCGACGCGTCTCGGTATTGGGATCCTGGTTGGAATAGATCGAGTTGTTATCCAGATACTGCGCGGCAACCGGGCCTGCCGTGCTGAGACAACCCACAACCACAACGGCTGCAGCCAGCAGGCATCGATGGGCAATTTTCGCAATTTCTGTTAGTAATGACTTAGGTCTCATGGGGTGCTGCGGAAAATCTGATTCACGATCGAAGTGGGTGATGCCAAGACGGGTACCACCAAACCGATAGTGATGAATGAATGCATGCCCTCGCAACACCCAATTTGCGAAATCATTGCTCAATTCGCGAACTTCCGACACAACGCCCCTTCAGCCAATCCAAAGACGGCGGAGGACGAAGACGGTCTGCGAATGTCGATCCCGGACCATGGCAAACCCGTTCATTTACGATCCGGTGCCGGACCGATGCTGCCGCCAGGGACAAAATCCGCGAGGAAGTTGATTACCCGGCGGTCGGGTGGGCCATTGCATGCGGAGTTCACCCAGCGCACCACACGGCGCACGATGAGCGCATTGTCCCAGCGGAAATGGGCAATGGGCGGATGACACCAGTCCAGCAGGGCATCGCAATCGGTGGAAATCATCGAGATTTGTTCTGGCATGCGGATGCCGTGCCTAGCGAGAAATGCCACTGCAGCGACAAAATTGGGAGTCTGATCGATGAGCAGTGCGGTGGGTGGCGTGTGCTTAAAGAGGGCTTCAAGCAATCGGTAAAATCCTTTCGGAGTTTGCTCCCAGTCCGGCAGGTTGTAGTCGCCTGTCGGAACGCCGTGGGCGGCCAGCTCTTCCAGACAGAATCTCTCGGAGATCCCAGGCGTCGGCCTGCGGCGTGCTTCGCTAACGATCAACACAATGCGCCGATGCCCGAGCTCAAGCAGGCGGCGCATGACGGCGCGATGAGCCGGCAAGGTGTCCGGCCCGGTGCGGGCCAGCGGCAGATTACCGGTGCGGCCATAGAGCGCGAGACAAGGAGTCGGCTGGGTGGAGCACCACTCCAGCAGGGGGCGCGACCCGGCCTCGACGATCCAGGCATCCGCCGGAATTTCCGCCAGTTGGCAGGTCATGCGACGGACATCGTGTTTGAGTTCTATCTGGGATTTTTTGCAGAAGAATACGTCATGACCGGCAGCTTCCAGGGACTGAATGATATCGATCAGGACCAGTGACGTTTGGGGACAATCCGCCAAGCGGGCGTCGTGGCGCAGGATGGCCACGCGCAGCGGCCGCCGCAGTGTTCCAGACTCGCCGACTGCGGCAATGCTGCGACTGCGGCCCAACCCGCTGCTGGCGAGCAAGCCCTCGGTTTCAAGTTGTCGCAGCGCGCGGCGGACCGTAAACGGCGAAACATCCAGTTCCGCAGCTAGGCGCAGCACTCCAGGCAAGCACCTGTTCCAGCGTCCCTCGCGCATTCCCTCGCGAAGGCTCGTGGCGACCAATTCATGTTTTTGGGGTTGGCGTACCGGTTGCATCGTCGGTTCACTGCAACACTGATAGAACCAGTTGTCGAGGAAAAATATTCTTGAAATTCCGGAGAATTCGCTTGAGTTCGCTGTTTGGCGACATGAACCCGCTGTTGCCAGCACACCCTCAAACCCCACATGCCAATCCTAACCGTCCCGACCATTGCCGCCGTGGCCGTTTTCGCCGCTCAATTCGCCCAGGCGGCTGGCCCATATTAGTGGGATGGCAACGACAGCGCCGCCGGCTTTGGCACCGTTGGTGGCACTTGAGCAGCGCCGACCGCAGGCACCACCACTGCAAGCTGGAGGACGAGCGCCACCGGCGCCAGCGTTGTCAATAGCAACAGCATCACCACCACGACGGCCGCGCCCTCAACTTTGGCAACGGCGCAACCGGCCTCGCAGCGGGCACCATCACAGTTAGCGGCACGGTGAATGCCGACAACATGACCTTCGCCTCCGGCTCAGGCGGCGTCACATTCAATGACGGCAGCAGTGCCTCCACCACCCAAGCCACCACTGTCCTCAGCGGTGCCGGCACCTTGGCCATGTCCGGTAGCGGCGCACTGACCTTTAACTCCAACACTCTCCTTTCGTCATTCACCGGTGCCATCACCTTGCGGGTTGATAGATCTGAGCGCCCTCGGTCACGAATTCCTGGCTCTTTTCCGCCATGCCTTTGGCAAGCGCTTCTTCCTCGGCGATGCCTTGTGCGGCGGCGTACTGGCGGACGTCCTCGCTGATTTTCATGGAACAGAAATGCGGCCCGCACATCGAACAAAAATGGGCGGTTTTGGCACCTTCCTGAGGGAGGGTTTCGTCGTGATAGAGACGGGCGGTTTCCGGGTCGAGGCCGAGGTTGAACTGGTCCTGCCAGCGAAATTCAAAGCGCGCCTTGCTGATGGCGTTGTCGCGGTACTGGGCACCCGGGTGGCCTTTGGCCAGATCCGCGGCGTGGGCGGCGAGTTTGTAGGTGATGACGCCGACCTTGACGTCCTCCTTGTTAGGGAGGCCGAGGTGTTCCTTGGGTGTGACATAACACAGCATGGCGCAGCCGTACCAGCCGATCATGGCGGCTCCGATGCCGGAGGTGATGTGGTCGTAGCCCGGGGCGATATCGGTGGTTAGAGGCCCGAGGGTATAGAATGGAGCCTCGTGGCACCATTCGAGTTGTTTGGCCATATTCTCCTCGATCAGGTGCATGGGCACGTGGCCCGGCCCTTCGTTCATCACTTGCACGCCCTTGGCCCAAGCGCGGGTCGTTAGTTCGCCCTGCACTTCGAGTTCGCCGAATTGGGCGGCATCGTTAGCATCGGCGATGGAGCCGGGGCGCAGGCCGTCGCCAATGGAGAACGCGACGTCATAGGCAGCGCAGATGTCGCAGATATCATCCCAGTGGGTGTAGAGGAAATTTTCCTGATGGTGAGCGAGGCACCACTTGGCCATGATCGAACCTCCGCGCGACACGATGCCGGTCATCCGCGAGGCGGTCATCGGCACGAAGCGCAGTAGCACCCCGGCATGGATGGTGAAGTAATCGACGCCTTGCTCGGCCTGCTCGATGAGGGTGTCGCGGAACAACTCCCAGGTGAGATCCTCGGCCTTGCCGTTGACTTTTTCCAGTGCTTGATAGATCGGCACTGTGCCGATGGGCACCGGCGAATTGCGCAGGATCCACTCGCGGGTGGCGTGGATGTTTTTGCCGGTGGAAAGGTCCATCACGGTGTCAGCGCCCCACTTGGTGGCCCAGCGCATTTTCTCGACTTCCTCTTCGATAGACGAGGCGACGGCGGAATTGCCGATGTTGGCATTGATTTTGACCAGGAAATTGCGGCCGATGATCATCGGTTCGAGTTCCGGGTGGTTGATGTTGCAGGGGATGATGGCGCGGCCGGCGGCGACCTCGCTTCTAACGAATTCGGGAGTGATCTCCGCGGGGATGCGCTGGGGGAAACGGCTGAACACGCTGGGCGTGTAGGGATTTGGGATCTTGGAATCCGGATTTTGGATTTGGGATTCCTGTGCGGATCCCAAATGCTGTTTCGCCAGATCATTGCGGACGATATCGTTTTTCAAATCCGCGATGTGTGCCGGGAGATTGGCAATTTTGAGGTTCTCACGGATGGCGATAAACTCCATCTCCGGCGTGATGATGCCTTGGCGGGCGTAGTGGAGCTGCGTCACGGGCGAACCGCCTGCACCACGCTTCATCGCCCGCAACGGCTGGCGGCGCTGGCCACTGAGCCCGGGAAATTCTACAAAGCGGCCGGAACGCTCAGACTGTGAGGCAAACTCAGCATGCTTGTCTGTTAGGTAGCCGTTGTCTTGGGCCGTGACGGGTCGGCCGTCATAAGCCTCGACGTCGCCGCGGCCGACAATCCACTCGTGGCGCAGAGCGGGCAGCCCCTGTTCGGAGCTGCCGGTGAATGCCGGATCGCCCCATGGGCCGGCGCAATCATACACGCGCACCGCAGCATTCGCCTCGACGCGGCCGCTGAAGCTGGTGGTGTCGGAGAGGGCAATCTCGCGCATCGGCACCTGCACGGTGGGGTGCAGGGTGCCTCCGACGTAGATGCGGGTGGAGGCGGGCAGGGGAATGCGGCTGCTGGGGGCGTCGGCAGCAGCAGCGGTTG
>JBAXCM010000273.1:0-6502 GCA_037141475.1 Verrucomicrobiota bacterium
GGCATCAGCCACCAACCAAATACCGAGCATCACCGCAGAAGCGACGAGCCCACAGGCAAGGGCGGTAATGCTGCGACCGAGCTTCAACGCGCGGCCGGCCCGGGCGAGAATTTGTCGCGGGGCCTGAGCGGCTCCTGACGTCTTGGCTGATGTGGGATTGGGATTCACCGGCAGGACTTCGAAAGGAATTGTTACTAATTAGCACCATTCATGACTATCTCAAGGGCTACGGCTTGCTGTGGGGTCTTGCAGGGGCTACCTCGGGCTCCAAGCGAAATAGCCGGAAGTTGGCAAAATAAGATTTGCCGGGACCCATGGTACCGCCAAAATTGACAACTTTCACCGTAATATACTCGGGCTTTTGGTCCTTGCCGGCGACCACCACGGTTTTGGGCACCGTGAAATCCCGGCCTGCGCTGCTCCAAACTTTCGATCCGCTTGGTGGCGAGGGCACCTGCGCCCGGTAGCACATCATCAGCGCAGGCCGTCCGTCTGCCGGCGCCCGACGGAAAATCGTCCTCTTTTGCTCCGGGTGCGGGTCGCGACTCCATGCCTCCGCATGAATCTTTGCGGACAAATCCCAGGTCATGCAATCCACCTCAATGTGATATCTCGCACCCGGCTCCACTGGCACCGGCACACTCTCGATTTTGCCGCCTTGGTTGCCCGCAATCCCGGCCGGCAAATCAAGCAACACCGCCCGCCGGCCTCCGACCTCCCCGGCCGGCGCGAGTTTCACGTACGGCCCGTTATCCTTGTAAAATTCCTCATCCGGAAACTCCTTCAGCCATCCGTGCAACGGGTCCTTGCCCTCAAATCCTCCGTTGGGCAACAGGTTCACCGGGCCGCCGCCGCGGGCCAACGAAGCCGCTAGAAAAAACACCGCAAACGCGGCCGCCAAAAATGGGTTGGGTGGCATGACTGGGTGGGACATGATGACGGGTATGTCGCTGGTGTACGCAGAGACTGTGGCCCCTCTTTGGCGCGGCGTCGATGCTTGATTGTGGCGGAGCCAAACGAGCCAACTGATCTTGCTTCCCGCAGCTCAGGGATGGCTCGGTTACACCATTTGATCAACCATCCGCTACTTGTAGATGAGGTCACGTATCTTGGTTGGATGCGCGTAGCCGAACAATTCAATACTGCCATCAATGGCTGCTGCACTTGAGACGCCCAGATGCCCAACGTCGAAAAACCGCTGCAAGATATTCTGCCGCAGCTCCACGTCGCGGACGTGTTCAAGCATAATGGTATTCTCGGTTCGTGCAATGATTCCGCGACATTGCCGAATATAGCTCCCGGTCACCACCACCGATTCACCCCTGCATTTGATCCACCAGAAAAGCAGCACAGCCCAGCCAACCACCGGGACGATGCAGCACAGGATAAAGGACAGCGGCCTGTTCCTGAACATGACGGGATTTGCTTGATAGATCAGGTCGTTCATATTTCTGTTTGGGATTTCTCTTGATGGCTCTGGCACGAGTCCTAGCGAGTCTGCGCCTCAGACTCAAGCCGAAAGACTCGAAGACACAAGAGCAGAAAACTTCACCTAACGACAGCAACTTGGCTTTTCAAGGACTCCAAGTGAGCGCCCTGCGCGGCGACGATAGGAATCCGTTCAGCTTTGCCAAGAACTTTCGCCCGGAAGTTCCAATAGTTGCGGGCAAATTCCCTTTAAAACTCGGGCGCTCTCCCTGCCTCGCGGCGCAGAACGAACGTGTTCCGGTCTTCCACCAACCCTCTCTTCCCCTCTCTCCATTCACCATCTGCGCCGCCTCCAAGGGTTGGCGTGTCCAGAAAACTACTCAAAACTCAGAGCCCAACCTCGCTGTCAACAACGAAGCACGCAAGTTGAATTCCCTAACTGTCGGCTGTGGGCGGACCTCTAACACATCAAACAAATGTTACCATGCGAGGACTGACCCCATCGGCTGCGAGGCGTCTTGTAGCGGCGTGTCTGTGACCGCCGATGTGCATGAGGTGACTCTTGTCTGGCCGGGGGCAGCATTCCGAGTGGCAATGGCAAAGTCCGACAGGCTGCTAGGGGAGTTATGAACTTGCAATGGAATGGATCATGGTTTTGGAAGGGGGGAGAGCGGCCTCGATTGATCGTTAGAGCAAGTGGCAGCACTTGCCTTGGGGCACCGGCTCGCCGCCGGGCAGGACAGGAGCCGCCGCCCTGGCCCCGTCCGGCAGGCCCACGTGACGTCCGACGAGCAAGCTGTCAGTGAAGCGAGTATGGGTGCCGACTGCCAAATGGTAGGTTGCCCCTCCCCCATGCGCGACAATCATTGAGTTACTAGAAAAGCAGGTGTTGTTAGCCTTGCCATCTTCCCATTGGTTGAATGATATCTTGGGGAGGTTTTGCTGGGGGCCGATGAGGATAGTGTTGTTGCAGAACCGGGTGTTAGAACGGGAGTGAGCGAGAAGAGACCGGTAAGTCGGGAGGTCATGGTTGCGGGTGGTGGCGCAGCTGCGCTGACGTCGGCAAGTGTCGCCAGCATTCAAGGATTCCCGGCAATGGGAATGGATGGTGGCCGCTGCAATGTGGCTTCATTTTTCGTTTGTCCGGCGCGCTGCCATGAAAGGGGTTAGGGTTTAGGGGTTTCTGCCAGGGTGAGCCTGAACGACCACGCATAGGTTTGATTGGGGCTGAGGTGGTATTTCAGCAGGGCGAGTGCGCCCCAGGAATTGATGCCGCCGAGCCCGGCTTGGCGGTGATCGATATTGAGGGTGTAGAAGTCGCAAGGGGGCAATTCGCTGGGGTGCATGGCCAGCGTGATGTCGGTGGCGGCACACGGATAGAGGGCGATTTCTAGCAAGTTGGTACCGGTGGCGTCCACCCGCAGGCCGCTGCCGCCCTGGGGACTGGTGAGGGTACTCCAGCGGATTTCGGTTCGGTTGCCGCTTTCTTGTGGATCGACGTATGGGTGAAACATGGCCGGAACCATCATCTCGTGGACGGCGGTCCAAGCTCCTGTTTTGCGGTCGATGTAGTTCTCCTGGGGGCCGCGGCCAAACCATTTGCAGACGGGAGTGCGCTTGGGGATCTCGCATTGGAAGCCGATGCGAGGCACGTCGGGCAGGCCCTTGCCGGGACGAAATTCGGTGTCGATTTCGAGCTGGCCGGCACCGGTGAAGCGGTATTTAACCGTTGCCATGCTACCATTGGCGGGGATTTTGAGGATGGCGGTGACGAGGACGTCGTTGCCTTGTTGGGTGGCGGAAATATTTTCGGTGGTGGCGCGGATGCCGGCGTATTGCCAAACTTTGAGTTTATGTTGGAGTTCGGCACCCTCGTCGTTGTTGGTGGTGGGGCGCCAGAAGTTGAGGTGCAGCGGGGCCACCAGCCACTCCTGGTCCTTGTGGCGAAGCGAGGTGAGGATGCCCCGGCCCTTGTCGATGGTGGCAGTGATGTCGTCGGCCTTGAGGGTGATTGAGGTGGCGTCTTGGGTGAATGAGGCGGGGGTTGTTGAAGCGAGGGCGGCGGGCACTTGGCGTTTTCCCCATGGCAGCCGGATTTCATCCCAGGCGATGCGTGTGCCTTTGGAGTTGCATGCGGTATCTTCGGCTAGCGCGTAGTTGACGCGGAGGCAGTACTCAGCTTTAGAATCGGGGTTGTGTTCTGTGGCGAGTGTTAGATCGGCGTTGTGGCCCGGCGCAATATCGGGAAGAACGAGTTGGCCCTTGGCAACGGTGAGCCCGTTTTTCACCAACTCCCAAGAGGCGTCTATAGGTTTGATTCGGCGGAAAAAATTCTCGTTGTGGACGTTGATTTTGAGGGTTGGGGAGGATATATCGATGCCGGTGGTATGAATATTCTGATAGAGCTTTCGCACCTCGTCGAGTTGCGGTGAGGGCTGGAGGGTCGGCAAGACCAAGCCATTGCAACAGAAAGAAACATCGGTGGGCCGCTCGTTGAAATCGCCTCCATAAGCGTAAAATTCCTGGGTCTTTGGCTTGTTCGCTTCCTTTGTGAAATCCAGCAGCAGAGCGGCGTCGGCTGCAAGGAACGTGAGATCGGCGGCATCCAGAGCGCGTGGATAGACGGCGGCTCGGCGCACTGTGCCATTGAAGCGGCGGGCGGTTGCCTCGGTGTCGATGCTCACGGCGAGCGGGAAGGTGTTGGTGGCCACGGTGGCGCTGCACGGTTTTGAGGCGGCTGGCTGGCCATCAATGATGATCGCGACACTCTTGCCGTCATAGACGCCGGCGTAGCTGTGAAATTTTGAGGCGGCATCGGCGGGCAATTTGGCGCTGACGTTGTGCCAGACGCCCGCAGCATGGATGAAAAACTCAAGTTCACCGGTCTCGGATATTTTGAGGGAATAGGCGGTATCCCCTTTGGAAATGAGCGGTTGGCCGCCTTTGCTCCATCCCGGATTATTGAGGCGGGCCTCGGCGAGCAACGTGAGAGGGCCGGTTAGATCAAGTTTGGGGGATGCTGCCACCACCGCGCAGCCGCCGAAGAGGCCTTCACCGGGGTCGAGCGAGCCGAGCAAGCGAGCCGCCAATTTGTTAGGTGAATAATCCTCGACGGCGGTGATGGCGTGTTTGGTCTTGAAGAACGCCTGATCTTTCCAGTCCCAGATGAAGCCTCCCTGCAGCAGACGTTCACTCCGATAGGTCTTCCAATAATCCACGAGATTGCCGGTAGAGTTGCCCATGGCATGACTGTATTCGCATTGGATGAGCGGCCGCTGTTTATCTAACGGCTTCTTCTCTTCCGAGCGGCAGTATCGTTCGCAATCCTCCGGCGTGGCATACATTGGCGAATACACATCGACGTGGGCATTGTGGGCTGCTGGCTCGTAGTGGACCGGGCGGGATGGGTCTCGTTGATGGATCCACTGCGAGCATTTGACGAAATTTTCGCCGTCGCCTGCCTCATTGCCAAGTGACCACATAATCACGCATGGGTGGTTTTTATCGCGCTCGACTGAATTTTTGATGCGGTCTAGGTGGGCCTCGAACCAAGCAGGATTTTTGGCGAGGGATTCCTTGTCGAAGCCCATGCCGTGGGACTCGATGTTAGCTTCGGCGACGACATAGAGGCCGAGTTCGTCGCAGATGCCAAGAAAGGCCGGGTCATTCGGGTAATGCGAGGTGCGCACGGCATTGATGTTGGCTTGTTTCATCAGCAGCAAGTCAGCGCGCATGTCGTCTTCGGTGAGGTAATGGCCGGTGCGCGGGTTGTGATCGTGGCGGTTGACGCCCTTGATGAGGATTGGCCGGCCATTGTGCAGCAACTGGCCGTTCTTAATTTCATCGCGACGGAAGCCGGTTTTGCCTTGGTAATGGGCGACCTCCTTGCCGGCGGCATCCTTCAGGGTGATGTGATAAACATATAAGTTTGGAGTCTCCGCTGACCACGGCTTGATGCTGGAAAGTTTGTTAGCCAAGTCCGCGAGTTTGTATGTTAATGTGGACTCGCCATTGGCCGTGACGTCCGCGAAGGTGGTGGACCGGGTGACATAGGAACCATTTGGCGCGGTGAGGTCTAGCGACACACTGGCCCGCGTTGCCTTGGCCGAGCGGTTGGCGACGATGGCATTGAATTGGAACGTACCCGCCTTGTAGTCGTCGGTGAGGCCGAGGTTGATTTGGAAGTCGCGGACGTCCAGATCTGCGGCGCTCCACAGATAGACGTCGCGAAAAATGCCGGAGAGTCGGAACATATCCTGGTCCTCAAGGTAGGAACCGTCGGAAAATTGATAGACCTCAGCTGCCAGGAGATTCTCGCCGTCGTGAATGTAGGGAGATATGTCGAATTCGGCGGGGGTGCGGGAATCCTGCGAGTAACCGACTTTTTTGCCGTTGATCCACAGGTAGAATGCGGAATCCACGGCACCGAAAACGATGAACGTGTGGCGGCCCTTCCAGGCATCCGGCACGGTGAAACGATGGCGGTAGGAGCCGACTTGGTTGCGGTTGGCGAGGGGGAACGTGGAAAATTGTTGGGGAGGTTCGCTCATGACGCGGGGTGGATCCTTGGCGAATGGGTAGGTGATATTGGTGTAGGCCGGCACACCGAAGCCGTGCAATTGCCAGTTTGATGGCACTGGAATCTCTTTCCACCTCGAGTCGTCGAAGCCGGGAGCTTCAAAGCCAGCGGGTTTGACTGATGGATTGCCGGAGTGGTGGAATTTCCAATTCCCGTTGAGCAATTGGCACCAGGACGACTTCAGTCGGGGTTTGGCAGCGGCTTCCTGTTGGCTCGGAAATGGCATGGATGTTGCCCGCGCCGCCTGCTTGTTGATGCGGAAAACTGCAGGGTTTTCCCAGTCCGCCTGTTGAGCCAAAAGCGCGGAACTGAGGAACAGGACACTCAATGGAATGATAGATGTTGTCGTGAACACCCCCACAGTTTAGCACGCCACCTGCAGTTTGGCTACCTCCCCGAAAGGGTCGTTTTTTGTCGCTCTGGTGGTGAAAGTTTTACCCATTCCGGGGGCTTCTGGCGGGGCCAATTCAAGCGGGTCTGACGCAGTCTGAATTG
>JBAXCM010000274.1:0-6499 GCA_037141475.1 Verrucomicrobiota bacterium
ATATTGATCCAAACCTGTGCCCCCCCTTGTCACATGGAACCAAGTATTTTCAATCGGACATCGCTCGCTGAAATCACCGTCAAATTCACCAGCCCGGATCAATGCCCCGCCCGCGGCAGATCCGAGCCCTGCCCGCATGCGAGTGGTTCATGCGGCACCGCCTCGACTCGCGCCAGAATCCACAATAAATCCGAAACACGGTTGAAAAATAGGCGCACCGCTTCCGGCACATCCTCGCCGGATTCATGCAATGCCAGTACGCTGCGCTCGGCACGCCGTGCCATCGCCCTCGCAAAATCCAACCCGGCCCGCGCCAGCGACCCCTCGGCGCCCGGCCTCGCCCAGCCCGTAAATCTCACACCGCGCCCCTCAAACTTCCGCGCTTCCGCCTCCACCCAGTCCACATCCTCAAGGGTCAACGCCACATACTTGTATCGTCCCACGTCTTCAGGCAAACAGGCAAGCTGTCCCATCAAACCAACTAAACGCTCCTGCACCGCATCAATAAGCGCAATAACCTCCCCATCTCCTCCCGCCGCGCGCGCCAATCCCAATGCCGCATTCACCTCGTCCACACTGCCCAATGCCGCCACCCGCAACGACGTCTTGCCGATACGCTTGCCAAATAACAAATCCGTCTCCCCCAAATCTCCGCGGCCCGTGATGATGCTCATGCCTTCGAACTTAGCCTGCACCCCGCTAATGTCCATTCCACCTTGCCTCCTCACCTAGAAAATTTTCCTGCTATCCGCAACTTTTCCATAGGCAATTGGTTTATACGCGCGTAAACTTCCTCAGGCCATGAAACAACTTCCTCTTCCAACCGACGACTCTTGGGAGTCTGACGCCGTCTGGGAGTTGTTAGATCAGGCAACCCCAAGGCTTGCCGCTCCTTGCTTCGCCGACGATGCCGCGCGTGCAGCCCGCCTCGCCGGGTCGCCACAGAGGTGGTGGCAGCGGCTAGTATCCCCGATCCCACTCACCGGTCTAGCAGCCACCACGGCTGCAGCAGTCATTGGGGTGCTTTGCCTCAGCCCTGTGCCAACCCACAAAGCCGTTTCCTCGACAGCAAGCTCTGTTGAGGCGTTCGCAGGCATTCAAGAACTCGCCGAGACTGAAGTCCTCAGCGCAGCTGTGGATAACCTCGACAATTTCACCGATACCGAGTTGGTCTGCCTGATCGGATTCTGACGCAAAACGGAATCTGGGCGATGGCAGGGGGGAAACCGGCCTTGAATTGCTGATTCAGGACGGATAAATCTTGTTGGCATTTCACCTCCTGCCATCCATGCCTCGATTTTACCTCCCTCCCGCCGCCTGGTTGGCGAGCGGCACGCCACCCGTCCTAACCGGTGATGAAGCCCGTCATCTAGCGCAAGTCCTGCGCATCCAGCCCGGCGCGAGCATCTGCGTGTTTGACGGCCAAGGTCGTCATACCCAAGCCAAGGTCTTGGATGTCAGCCGGGGCCGGGTGACTTTGGACCTTGGCGAGGTTAGATCCGGCGACCCGGTCATTCCGATCATCACACTTGCCCAGGCGATCCCCAAAGGAAAGAATATGGATCTTATCGTCCAAAAGGCCGTTGAACTCGGTGTGGCGGTCATCCAACCACTGGTCACCCGCCACACGATCGTCCATCCGGGAGAAGGCAAATCCGAAAAATGGCGACGCACTGCACTCGAAGCCTGCAAGCAATGTGGCCAGAACCTTCTCCCCGACATCCCGGAGACTCTCCCATTAGGCGTGTGGTTGCGTACTCAAACCGCTGCCAACTCGCCCCCAATCCTCAAACTCATCGCTTCACTTGGCCCCACAGCCCGTCCATTACGCAACGTCCTCCGACAATACCCGCTCACTACCCAAGCAACATTGCTCATCGGGCCAGAAGGCGATTTTTCTGCAGCAGAGAGTGCAGCCGCTCTTGCCGCCGGATTTCTGCCCGTTTCACTCGGAAGCATTGTGCTACGTGTGGAAACTGCCAGCCTCTACGGTCTGAGTGCCCTGCGTTACCAATTTGGCAACGTCTGACAACGGCCGCACACTTTACTCGGCGGCACCAGGCTTCGACGGCAACTTAGAAGCCGATCCGTCAAGCGCCTGCCCGGGTGCGTCCGGCTCAATGACCGTCGGAATCGCGCCTTCAGGCGGAAGGCCCGACGGGTCGACGGCGGGCGTCGGTTGGGCCGGGGCACTGGGCTGCGGCGGGTAAACCTGAATTTCACTAGGTGAAGGCGTGAGCGCTGGTGGGCTGGCATTGCGATCTTCAACCATGACGGCCGGCACGTAACCGACCTCACCACTGCTATCGAGCTCCACCTGCAAATAAGAACCCGAAATTCGGATCACTTTCATGGTGGTATCGCGGGTTAGAGTCTTCTCCGCCTCAGCATCGCCCTTCGGCAGTTTTTTGAAAAAGGCGGCACTATCGACAATAGCACGGACGTGATCGCCGGGTTTCAATGCAGCTGGAGCATCAGTCATCCTGATTCCGCTGCCGGGCGGTAGCAGAGGATTGAAATCACCGCTAGACATCGGTGACGTCATGTTATCACAAGCGACCAAACCCAGAGCAACAGCGGCAGACAAGAGCGGAATCGTCTTCATGCAGAAGACTGGTGCCATACTTTTCAACTGGCGTCAACGCCATTCCCAACTAATTTCAACCCGATAGAGTCCAGCAACTCAGCGCCCCGGCCGAATCACCTGGTTGGTCTCATCAAGCACAATCTTGCGAGCCAACACGGGGGCCTGAGAGAGGCCAAAAGCCATTATGGCGACGCGCTCACCTTTTTTGATGCGATGAGCAGCTCCCCCGTTGATGATAATATGTCCAGTGCCGGGCTTACCGGGTTGGACGTAAGTTTCGAGACGGTTGCCACTCGTAATGGATGCCACCAGCACCTTTTCCCCTTCCCACAGGCCGGCGGCCTCCATTAGGTCGGTGGGAATTTCAATACTGCCTTCATAGTCCACGTCGGCGGCAGTGATCATCGCCCGGTGAATTTTCGATTTAAGAACTTGGTGAAACATGCCGCGACAACCAACGCCCGTCCGCCGTTCACGTCAAGCGCGGAAAGTCTCCGACTCATGAACGAACGTGGATGCCGTGGATTTTTTACTGTCGGGATTTTTTACTTGCAGGGTCTGAACCTATCCGCATTATTGGCTTGTTTGCGTGCTTCAGCAGGGATGCTGTTCCGTAAACGCGCCCATTTGGCAAATCCGACACTTGAATATCCACCCAGCAATGAAATCTCAGCAGCCGATGGTTTTTTTGGTGGATGACGAGGCGAGCATTCTCAAACTCGTAGGGAGCCGGTTGCGGGCGGCGGGTTTCACGGTGATGCAATTTGGTGCCGCAGCGGAGTTTCTCGCCATCTATCGCCCCTCGATGCCGGGTTGCCTGGTGCTGGATATGGAAATGCCCGGATTCAACGGACTCGACGTCCAGCAACAACTCGCCGCTCTGGGCAGCGAAATTCCGATCATTTTTTTCTCAGGCCGCTCCGACGTGCCAATGTGTGTGCAGGCGATGAAGAGTGGCGCTGTGGATTTTCTAACCAAATCGGCGCACCACACGGATTTGGTCACGGCGATCCAGAAGGCACTCGAACACGACTTCAAAGCACGGCAACAACGTGCGGAAGTGGAGGAGATCCGGAGCCGGATCGCTAGTCTAACACCTCGCGAGCGCACCGTTCTTTCTCACCTTATCACTGGCAAGCTCAACAAGCAAATTGCCGGAGATCTAGGCACGGCCGAAAAGACCATCAAAGTCCACCGTGGACGGGTGATGGCCAAAATGAAAGTCGTCTCGGTCGCCGCTCTGGTGCGCCTTGTGGAAAAATGTGGTGCGACTTTTCCAAGCGATCCGGACGGCTCTAGGATTAGCGGATAACGCCGAGAGCCTAGTAGAAGCGGGGCCAACTGATGATTAGGGCGATGAGCGCCATCAGTGCTAACAGCCACCAATACCAAGGCACGCCAAGCCGACGGTGGGGCAAGTGGCCGAACTCCCGTGCCACATACTCATCGTAATCGAAGTCGCTGTCCGGCAAATCCAGACCATCCGCTGCGGCATCCTGCTGCCAGGATTTCCCGGCTGGAACGGTGGGCAGGCGGCGATGCCGTTTGGCACAGCCCGGACACGAACTACCCACCCGCACCTCGCAATTACAAAACGGACATTGGTAAATCAACACTTCGGGCATCGTCTGTTTAAAAATCAAGCTGCCAAAGGCATCGTGCGTCCCGCGTCATCATGCAAGGCCGAGCGGATGAAAATCCGCCTCAATCGTCGGATTTTTTAATTGGGCTTCGGAGGCGCTAGCCTTTTTCATGGGGGTAACGAAAGCGAACGGCGATGTTGCGGACCGAGTCGTGGGTGGTGGCTGTGTTAGCCGAGGCTGTGTTAGCTTTGCTTGCGGGTGGCACTTGCGGGAGGCGCTGGCGGGGAAGCCGCCGGTGCCTGTCGGATCATTTCTCCCACTTTGCGCAACGTCTGGACGTCGATGTCACGGAGTTTGCCAGCATAGTCCGGGCCGACGTCGATTGAGAAAATGTTGCCAACTTTGACCGCTCCGAGGTAATCCGCATAGAGTTTTTCCGCAGGGAGGCACAGCGTGTCATGCTTGGGCAGCGAGTAAAACCATTGCGCCCCTCCTTCGTGTGCCGGTAAAATCGGATAGGTGAACTCCGCCACCAAATAACCGTTTTTCCCCTTGGCGTCATGACTCCCAAAGCCCGCTCCGCTCGCGTCATTGAGTGGCGATGGGTGCCCCATCTCGCCAAGCCGGATGTCTCCAGACGCCTCACCGTGGTTGTAGCCGATGAAGCAGCCTGGCTGAAATTGCTTGCACCACTCGGTCGTCTTCGTGTGGCTCAGGCCGCCGTCGGTCTGGGCGTGGTCAAACCAGATATATTCAATTGGGCCGTATTCGGTGAGCAGTTCCTTGAGTTGTGCTTTCTTCATCTCAGCCGTGTAGCCGCCGGGGTGGTAGTCCTTGTGATCTTCAAACTCACCCTCGGAAAAATACAGCGCAAGCTTGATCCCGAATTTGTCGCAGGACCGGCGCAATTGGGCCAGGACGTCGAGTCCCAGAGGTGCCTTTGTCACCTTGCGTTCTGTGGTTTTGGTATCCCAGAGGCAAAACCCGTCATGATGTTTTGTCAGAAACAGGATATATCCCATGCCGGCTTCCTTGGCCGTCCGGGCCCACTGGTCAGTGTCGCAGCCAGTGGCTTTGAAGGCCGATATATCTTTGACTCCCGGCGTCCATTCTTTGCCCGAAAACGTGCTGAATGACCAGCAAACGAACATCCCCCATTTGAGATTTTTCAACTCCTGAGTGCGTTGTGGCATGTCCACCGGGGCCGCCGATACCAGACCGGAAACCAACGCCAGACATAGACTCATTAATAATTTGAATTTCATTTTCATGGTTGTTAGACTGTTAGCGCCGCGGTGTTATGATCTCGTCTAGCAATCTAGGCAGTGACAGCGCTGCGATCGTCGTTGAGGCCGGATTTTTCGATGAAGTAGTCGTAGCCACCGGTGTAGCGGGTAACGACGCCGTTGTTGATGTGGAGGGTGGTTTCGGCTAGGGTGCGGATGAAATGGACGTCGTGGGAGATGAACACGAGGGTGCCTTGGTAGTTTTTGAGAGCTGCGACGAGTGAGTCGATAGAGAGGATATCGAGGTGGGTGGTGGGCTCGTCCATGAGCAGCAGGTTGGGCGGATCGACGAGGAATTTGACGAGGTTGAGGCGGGATTTTTCGCCACCGGAGAGGATGCCGCAGCGTTTTTCCACATCGGCGCGTCGAAACAGGAATGAGCCGAGAATCGAGCGGGCTTCCTCGTCGCGCAGCGTCGGGCAGCAGCCCATCACCTCCTCGAGCACCGTGTTGTCCTCGTGTAGGGCTTCCGAGCGGTGCTGCGAGTAGTAACCGATTTTGGTGGCATATCCGAGCTCAAGCTTGCCGCCATCAATCGGGATGTGGCCCGCTAGAATCTTGAGCAGCGTCGTCTTGCCGGATCCGTTGGGACCGACCAGCACGATGCGGTCGCCCCGCTCGATGGTGAGGTCGAGGTTTTGGTAAATGCGCTTGTCGCCGTACGATTGGCCGACTTTTTGGAGGTCAATGACCTTTTGGTTAGACCGAGGGGGTTGGGGGAAATTGAATTTAAAGGGTTTGCGCGGGGTGCGTGGTTTTTCGACGCGTTCGAGTTTTTCGAGGAATTTTATGCGTGACTGGACCTGGGCGGCCTTGGAGCCGATCTGGCGGAAGCGGTCGATAAAGTCCTGGTGCCCCTCGATTTCCTTGGCTTGGTTGCGGTAGGCTTGGACTTGGAGTTCGTAGCGTTTCTCGCGCTGGTCCAGAAACGACGAGTAGTTGCCGGTGTACGAGATGAGTTTGGCGGCGTCTGGGTCGATTTCGACGACGGTCTCGACGATGGCGTCCATGAAATCGCGGTCATGCGAGATCATGAGGATGGC
>JBAXCM010000275.1:0-6483 GCA_037141475.1 Verrucomicrobiota bacterium
TGCTAAATCAAGGGAATTGGCACCTCATTGCCATTCTGTGGGATGGCTGTGAATTATTTTTGATCCCCAATGGTCACATCACAGAACGTCAGCGCGGCAATTCCGTTTTTACCGAAAACCAAATCATTTGGGTTCCAATTCATTTCCTTGAGATAGGTGATCTTGGCTGCCGTGGCGGGGGCCTTCAACTTGAGCGTGAGCACATTGCCGTTAACCGAGCCTGAGGCGACCTTGTCTTTTTCGCCATCCAGATAGAACTGGCCTGCCAGCGAATCCAACCAAATCACTGGTTGGTCAAACTCCAATGCGATGGCATCCTTCGCGGCGCTGGTGAAATTCGCCTGCTTGAGGTTTGGTGCGGTGATGGAATCAGTAACCTTTTTGCCGTAGAAATCCCGCTCGATGAGCGGTTGGATCAACCGTGCGAATTCCGACCAGCCAACCAATGGATAGTGGCATGGGCCAATCGGTTTGATACCTAGCGTGGACATGACGTCCATGTTGGAATAGAGGCTTGGCAACGTCCGCTGCACTTCTCGCATCATGTCTCCATGCCCGTTGCCCATGCTGCACGAGTTGGGCCAAATTTGATAGATATAGTAATGCCGGATATTTGGCATGTCCTGTTTCCAGGCCGCAGACATATCGAGGAAATACTGCTGATGGAACTGCCAGCCGTAGCCACCATCGGGCCCGTCTGCTCCCTGATCGCTCTCACCTTGGTGCCACAGGACGCCACGGATGCCGTGGGTCATGTGGGCCTGCTGAACCCGCCAGAGCATCCGTCCATAAATGGTTTTGAGATCGGTGGGATCAGTTTCATTGCGCTGATGTTGGTCAATGCGGGTGCCACCGACGGCGGCATTGATGATGAAGACGGGGATTTTCTGGCTTGCGACGAGGCGTTTTGCGAGTTCCATGCCCCACCAGCCGAGTTCTGCCATCTCACCCTTTTCAGCTTTCCAGACCGGGCTGCACCATAGGTTGCGGTGGGGTCCTTTTTCCTCGCCACCCGGCCGCCCATAACTGCGGATCCACTCGCTGGTGTCCGGAGGTGATTTCTCCCCGGTATCAGTCGCCAGCGCGTTGGATTGTCCTTCGATCAGATAGGCATCGCCGCAGACGAGGTTGTTGACGGTTTGGACGAGCGTCTCGGTCCCGCCGGTCTTGGTTCCAAATTCCACCTTGTATTTGATCAGGCCCGGTTTGAGCTTGGCTGTGAGTGAGTAGGAATTTTCCGCGGTGGGTGTTTGGGTCTCTGTTTTGACCAGTTTGTCATCCGCATAGACCTTCAGGAATACCGTGTCCGCTTTGCTTGGCAAGCTGCCGTTGTAATGGAGGGTCCCCTCGTCGTTGTCGTCACGGGCAAAAAATTGGCCATCCTCGGGCTTTTCATCTTTGCTGGCAATCCGCTCAACCCACGGGTCTTTCGCCGGCTCGCTGATCTGGATCACGACAGACGCCTTGGTGGCTGCGCCACCGTTATCAATCGCCACCGTCACGGTGATCGGGCCGGTGTATTGCGACCGCTTGAGAATGAGTTTGCCGCGTGCCACCTCCTTGGTCACCGCGCCGCCGCTAACCGTCCACTTGCAATGGATTTGCCCGGCACCCGTGGCCGTCATCGCTGCCAGATTGGTTATGTTAGATATGACTTCAATGGGATCGCGGCCATTCCATGTCGCAGGTGCCTTAAGCGTCACAGCCGGTTCGGGAATCGTTTCCTTGATCGTCACCGGCACATCCTTGGTTTTGACCTCGTTGGCACAAACTGCCTTGAACCGGAGGACCAACGAGGTGTCTCCCACGACTCGCCCGGCATCCAACGTGTAAGATGCCTGGTCCACTCCGACTACAGATTCGACACCATCGCGCTTGAGAATCCAATACGTCTTTTGGGCACCTCCAACTTGTGCTGTCACGGTCGTGCTCTTGCCTTCCTCGACGGTGACAGTGGCAGGTGAGACCACAAAAGCGTCTCCAGGTTTGACCAGGCAACCGACCATTGTCTGCCGGGGGTTTTGACTTTCATACTCCATCTTCACCCAGTCAGCCGAGCGGACGACCTTGGAGAGGCGCACCTCGTCGATGTCGCCGACAAACTTGTAATTGCCATACCATCCGCCGATATACATTCTAGCGGGATTTTTGATAGCCAGGGGGGTGCCGCGGTTGTTTCTGGCACCGGTGGTGGATCCACCGGAATTTTCGCCGTCCAAAACGCCATTGATGTAAACCCGGGACTCGCCGCGCTTGTAGGTATTGACGACATGGATCCATTGCGCCATCGGAATTTTGCTGGTTCCGGCGACGTTACAATCGGCAAAGAAGCAATCCATGTTGAGGTGCGGGGGGCTGGTCACCTGCATGACCACTTTGCCCTGCCACTCTTGGTTTCCCCAGCCGACGACATCGACGTTGGTGGCCTCAGTCCGGATCCAGGCCTCGGTCGTGTGAGGACTGCTGCCGACGGGCAGAGTGGTGAGTTTTTCGCCGCAGTTGATTCCCTTGCCGATATCAAAACGCCGTCCTTGGCCGATCATGCCCGGTGCTGGCACGGTGCCGGTATCGGTGGGTGAGACGGTGCCGAGTTCGTCTTTGACGGAGTTGCCCATGTGCATGACGCAGAGGTAGCCATTGGACTCGTTGAATACAGCCGCGCCATTCGATTCGCTGGCCGCATCCGCCTTGCCCCAGGAAACTTTGATCTCCTGTCGCGCATTGCCTTTGATCAGCGGAATACGCAGCCAGATGCTCGCACTGCCTTTGGCCGCATCCCATTCCTCGATCTGATAGGCCAGGGGCTTGCCGTCGGCTGCGAACCGGATGTCCTCGCCATGCGCTTTCGCTTGGGTGAAATCAAAGCTTTCGCGGTTTAACCGCACCAACACCGGGAAGTTTTCCTCTGCGGCGGTGGCTGGTAGATTCGCCCCCTCGGGAGTTGTTAGGATGTGAAACGAGCCCTCGTGTTGCCAGCCTTGGTATTGGGCGTGAGCCATGGTGAGGGATGCCAGCAGGACAGTAGCTGCGACCTGAATTTGTTTTTTCATAGGGTATGCCCAGCGGGATACTGGCCTGAGGTGGGGCATCTTTCAGATTGGGCCATCCGCAAGCGCCACGAGGCAGGCCCGGGCGGTGGCGGCATTTGTCAATCCTGACATGTTTGTCATGACGGCTGGGGTTTTGCTTTTCAAGCGGGCTGGCAGTCCCCACAGTGGCCGTCTTTCACGCCCATGTCCGACCCCCGCAAACCATTTCCGTTCAGTGAATTTGAGCCAGCCTGGCAGGCCCGCTGGGATGCCGCCAAGACGTTCCGCACGCCCGGTCCTGGCGATGACGACTTTGATCCGGCCAAGCCGAAATACTATGTTTTGGATATGTTTCCCTACCCGAGCGGTGCCGGCCTGCACGTCGGTCACCCGGAAGGATACACCGCCACCGATATCGTCGGGCGCTACAAACGCATGCGGGGCTTCAATGTCCTCCATCCGATGGGCTATGATTCTTTTGGCCTGCCCGCCGAGCAGTACGCGATCAAAACCGGTCAGCACCCGGCCATCACCACCGCCGCAAATATCACCACGTTCCGCCGCCAGCTCAAGGCGCTCGGCTTTGCGTACGACTGGGACCGGGAACTCGCCACCACCGACCCCCAGTACGTCCGCTGGACCCAGTGGATTTTCCTCCAACTCTACGGATCGTATTTTTGTGAGGTGGACTGCAAAGCGAAGCCTGTGGCCGAACTCGTGGCCAAGGGCTGGTCCCGCGAGCAGGTGGATGCCGTTCGCCTGGCCTACGTCGCCGACACCCCCGTCTGGTGGTCGCCGGACCTCGGCACCGTGCTGGCTAACGAAGAAGTCGAGGAATGGAAGGCCAAAGGCCACACCGTCGAGCGCCGCCCGCTCCGCCAGTGGATGCTGCGCATCACCAAGTACGCCCAACGCCTCATCGATGAACTCGACGCACTCGATTGGCCCGAGGGCATCAAGCTGCTCCAGAAAAATTGGATTGGCCGCAGTGAAGGTGCCACCGTGCGCTTCCAGATCGTCAATTTTTCCCCTGAAATCGAGGTTTTCACCACCCGCCCGGACACCTTGTTTGGGGCCACTTACATGGTGATGGCCCCCGAGCACCCGTTCGTAGCCCAAATCACCAGCGCGGAGCAGCGGGGGGCCGTCGAAATTTATCAGAAAGCCTGCGCATCCAAGTCCGACATGGACCGTGGCGATCTCAACAAGGACAAGTCTGGGGTCTTCACCGGCGCCTTCGCCATCAACCCGGTCAATGACCAACACCTCCCGATCTGGATCGCCGACTACGTCATGATGGGCTACGGCACCGGGGCTATCATGGCTGTGCCCGCACATGACGAACGCGATTTTGAATTCGCCCGGCGCTTCGACTTGCCGATTGTCGAGGTGGTTGAGAATGTGGGCGGGACGCGCACTCTCCTTGAGGCACTCTGCGATCACGGTATTGCCGTCAACTCGGGCTTTCTCGATGGGCTGGCCACCGCTGCCGCCAAGGCAACGATGATCGACTGGCTTGAGGCGAAACATATTGGCCGTCGCCGCATTCAATACAAATTGCGCGATTGGTTGTTTTCGCGCCAGCGGTACTGGGGTGAGCCGTTTCCCATCGTGTGGAAGGACGGTCATCACCAAGCGATTCCCGAGTCCGAATTGCCGCTGCTGGCGCCGCCGCTCGACGATTACAAGCCTAGCGGTTCGCCCGAGCCGTTGCTGAGCAAGGCCCGCGAGTGGGTCGAGCTTCCAGATGGCTTCATCCGGGAAACCAACACGATGCCGCAGTGGGCCGGGTCTTGTTGGTATTACCTGCGCTACTGCGACCCGTCCAACACCGGGCGTTTCATCTCTCATGAGGCCGAAGCCTATTGGGCCGGCAAACGGGATAAGGCCGACCCGCCCGTGTCTGCCGCCACCGGCATGATCGACCTTTACGTGGGTGGCACGGAACACGCCGTGTTGCATCTGCTTTACGCCCGGTTCTGGCACAAAGTCCTCTTTGACCTCGGCCACGTCACCACTCCGGAGCCTTTTCAGAAACTCGTCAACCAAGGGCTCATCCTCGGCGAGGATGGTCAGAAAATGTCAAAATCCCGTGGCAACGTCGTCAATCCCGACGATGTGGTCAGCGAATATGGTGCCGACGCCTTGCGGCTCTATGAGATGTTTATGGGCCCGCTCGAACAGGTGAAGCCGTGGATCATGCAAGGGGTCGAGGGGGTTTCGCGGTTTCTAGCGAAAGTCTGGCGCCTCGCCTGCGAAGAGCAAGATGGCGAGTGGCGGATATCCCCGAAAATCCAGGACGTCCCTTGCACCGACAAGGAATTGCTGCGGATCCTCAACGACACCATCAAGAGGGTGGGGGAGGAAATCGAGGCGCTCAAATTCAACACGGCGATTTCCTTCATGATGACCTGCACCAAGGCATTTACCGCGGCGGAGGTGGTTCCACATGCCGAATTTATCCAGTTCCTAACGATTCTAAACCCCTTCGCCCCGCACCTCACGGAGGAAATTCACCACCGTCTCGGCGGCACTTCGATGCTTTCGGAGGCCGCTTGGCCCATCTACGATCCGGCCGCGTTGGTTCGCAGTACGATCGAACTGATCATTCAAGTGAACGGGAAATTGCGCGAGCGCTTGGTCATTGCCAAGGATGCCGATGAAGCTGCGGCCACCGACGCCGCCTTGGCCTGTGCCAAGGTCAGGGATCACACCGATGGCAAAACCATCCGAAAAATCGTCTATATCCAAGGCAAACTCCTGAATATCGTCGCCTCTTGACCCGTCTTCAGAAGGATTTCACGGCCAGGCGCATGAAGTGGTGACCTTCCACATCGGTGATGGTGTGGAGGATTCGTCCGCTGCCACCGGGGGCAGACACCACAGTGGCGCCGGAATTGCCGACTGCGGTCCACGGCCCGGTTTCGCTCTTTTCAATGATGGTGGTCCATGTGCCAGTTAGATCGTTGGCGACCTGCACGTCATAAACGATATCCACGGGTGCCGGATCGGGAAGGTTGAGGACCATGGTCAAATGACCCGCCATCGCGGTAATGAGCGGCAATTGGCTGATGCCGTTGGCCCCCGTGGCACTGGCACCATCTCTACCCAAGGCGTATTCGATCCCGTTGCTCACGCCGTCGTGATCGGCATCCTGGGAAAATCCTTGGGCTCCCGCCGCCAAGCCTGTAGCCCACACCGCGTACGGCGACGCCGCTTGCGTCAGTATGCACGTTTGACCTCCGATGCTGATCACGGCACTGCGCGGGCTGGCCGTCGCATTCGCCAAGCAACTGATGGTGACCGTCCCGTTGCCACTGCCAGACACCGGGCCAACTAACGCCCACACTTGGTTGCTTGATACCAGCCAGTCGGTATTTGATGTGACCGCGATGGTTGAGGTGGCGTTGGCGGCGTAGGAGGCTGTGATGGTGGCAGGGATGGTGGTGAGGGC
>JBAXCM010000276.1:0-6482 GCA_037141475.1 Verrucomicrobiota bacterium
TGGTGGTCAGGCCGGTATTGACCATTTGGCGTACTTCGTCATCGATGAGGAACAATTCGAAGATGCCCATCCGGCCGCGGTAGCCGTTGCCGCGGCATTTTTCGCAACCGACGGGGCTGAAGATGGTGGCGTCGGTGACGCGGCCGGCGTCCAGTGAGAGGGCGCGCATTTCTTTTTCGGTGAGATCAGCGGGGCCCTTGCAGATGGGGCAGAGTTTACGCACGAGGCGTTGGGCGAGCACGGCCCGCACGGCCGAGGCGATGAGGAACGGTTTGACGCCGATATCGGCGAGACGAGCGACGGCCGAGGGTGCGTCGTTGGTATGGAGGGTGGAAAACACCAAGTGACCGGTCAGCGAGGCGTTGATGGCAATGTTGGCGGTTTCCGCGTCGCGAATTTCCCCGATCATGATGATGTTGGGGGCTTGGCGCAGCATGGCGCGCAGGGCTGCGGCGAAAGTCATGCCGATGTCCGTCTTGACCATCACCTGGTTGATGCCGGGCAGTTCATATTCGACGGGGTCCTCGACGGTGATGATCTTTTTATCGGGCCGGTTGATGACGTTGAGGCAGGCGTAGAGGGTGGTGGTTTTGCCGGAACCGGTGGGGCCGGTGACTAGCAGGATGCCATCGGGCAGGCCGAGGAGTTGCTCGAAGACCGCTTGGTCGTCGGAGAAAAATCCCAACTCTGGCAAGCCAAGGAGCAGCGCGGTCTTGTCCAAAATACGCATGACGATGGATTCGCCATGATTGGAGGGGACGGATGAAACGCGCAGGTCCACCTCTTTCTCGCCCATTTTAAGCTGGATGCGACCGTCTTGCGGAAGGCGTTTTTCGGCGATGGACATGGTGCCGCTCATGACCTTCAAGCGGGCAATGATGGCAGGCAGCAATTTTTTCGGGTGGTTATCGACCTCGACGAGTTTGCCATCGAGGCGGTAGCGGATGCGCACTGAGGTTTCGAGGGGCTCGATGTGAATATCGGAGGCTCGGAGGCGGAATGCTTCGGTGAGGGTTTGGAACACGAGGCGGATAATGGGAGCGTCGTCGCTGCCTGATCCGGCTTCAGCGCCGGCGGTGCTAATGATCAGTGAGTTAGCATCGCCCGACTTACTCGCATCCACCCCGTAAATCTGGCTGAGGTGCTGGATGATGTCCTTGGGCGTCGCGCAGGTCAGGGATACCTCCCGCCCGATCACATGCGGCAGACTGTCGAGCATTTCAAAATCCAGCGGGTCGGCCACTGCCACCGTCAGATAGACCCCGTCATCTTGGACCGGAATGACTTGGTAGCGTTTGGCGACCTCGTCGGAGATCGTTTGGGTGAGTCCCAGATCGTAGGTGAAATCGGCGAGTCGCACAAACGGGATGCCGGCATTGGCAGCGAGCGTGTAGGCTACGTCCTCTTGAGACAAATTGGTGGTGGCCAGCAGATGCTCGACGAGGGTCTCGCGCCCAGACAAGGAGGAACGGGCGTAATTGACCTGCTCGGCACTCACCAAGCCAGCTTCGGCAAGCAAATCTGCAAGATAATCTTCGTTGGAAAACACAGCGTTAGGAATCCGGATTGGGGGTTTTGTGACGACCTCGGCAAGCACTCGCCGCGCGTCGCGTGTCG
This sequence comes from Verrucomicrobiota bacterium, assembly GCA_037141475.1. Lineage (GTDB taxonomy): Bacteria > Verrucomicrobiota > Verrucomicrobiia > Verrucomicrobiales > Akkermansiaceae > Luteolibacter. The sequence goes on from JBAXCM010000276.1 coordinate 1,618, forward strand.
CAGCTTTGTCAAGTCAGCCCAGCTTGTCAACCAGACAGGCGAAAACAAATCCACGTATTTTTTCTGGAGGCCAAAATTCCCTACGATGTAGGTATCATGCCTATGCAATGCCCGCCGGGAATGCGCATTGGTCGTCACGGGGTGCCGCAACAATGCATCTCAGGGGCCTTGAGACGCATATTGCGGCGGCCTGATGAGGTTAAGTCCGCAATCCGTAGCATCGCATATGCGGAGAGTGGTTGTTGCCGAACAGGCGAATCATGAGTCGCTTATGGAGGCGGAGTCAAAGGAGATTTGAGGGCGCGAACGGCAATTTGCGGGCAATCTTGTCGGTATGGTGACTTTTAGATTGTTCTCAATTATGGATGGAGCGGGTAAGGATTGAGAATCGGCGGGCCGGCGCGGCCACCTGACAGGTCGGTGAAGACGCCCGCGTCGTTGCCGTCGAGGCGCTTGGTGTGCATCCACCACCAGCATTTTGCCTTCCAATTCCATGACGCCACCACCAAAGAGTCGGCGGTGATGCGCACGGCAAGCACTTCGCTCCACTGGTGGCGGGGCGAGCCGGTGTTGTACACATCGATGCCCTGCCAGCGGTAGTGACCCGAGCCATGGAAATGACCGTGGAAAATGGCCAGCACTCGTCGGCCTGCTAGGAGTTTGGCGAGACGGATTTTCTGCGCGTCGGGCACCCAGTCCGGCCCGGAATAGGGGCCGAGCAGCGGGAAGTGTTGCATGAGGATTAACGGCCGTCCTGTCGGCAGCGTGGTCAGCTCGTGCTCCAGCCAGGCGAGTGCCGGCTCGCTGGGCCCTTTGTCCAAACACAGCATTCGGACGTCGCCCCAATCCCACGCGCGAAACAGCGCGCCATGCCAGCCAATCACCCGTTGGCCGACCGCCGTGCGCTTGCTGACCTGGTCGTGGTTGCCGGTTAGAGCCACGGTCGGCCCGCGTCGCGGATGACTATCGGCATAGTACAGGCGCTCGAAGCTGCGCATCTGGTCGTCCCGCCCCGAATCGGTTAGATCACCTAACACCGCCAGTGCCAGCGGCGGATCCACCACTCCGCCGATGCGCGCTGGCCAAGGCGTGCCGGGCAGTTCATCCAGCGCGGCGAGCATGGTGGCGTTGGCCTGCTCCATGCCGGCAGCGCCAAGGTGGGTGTCGGCGGTCACCAAGAATGTTAGGGCACTGGTCAGCGGCGCGTTGGCCCCGGGCGCGGCAATTGGCACGGTCGGCTGCGGCAGGTTTGCGTTATCGGCGGCTGGCTTTCTAGCGTACTCCCACCACCACCATCCGCCACTGATCCCGCTGCCGAGCAATGCGAGCAGCAACAGGAGCACGGGCCACCGGCGGCGGGGTTGTACGGTGGGTTCGTTCATATTTTTACGATCCATCGGATGCCGTCTCGATTCAGTTAGGGGAGCGGTTTCCGGCAAAATTGCTTACAGGAAAGTTTATGGACGGCAAGCTTATCCAGTAAAACGCTGCAAGTAAAGGGGAGGCCTCAGAGCCGCAGTGCGAGGCGGGTTTTGCGGCTCAGCGGAAATTCCTGGGGCGCCACGCACTGTGAGCGGCGGTGGATTCCCACCAGCAAGCCGACAGCGGCGAGGCTGAATACGAGGCTGGTGCCGCCGTAACTGACGAAGGGCAGGGGCAGACCGTCGTTGGGGAGGACGGCAGTGGTGACGGCGATATTTTGGATGGAGGGGACGACGATGAGGCAGGTGATGCCGAGGGCGAGGCAGCGGTTAAAGACCTGAGTAGCTTGGACGGCGATGCCGATGCCAGCGACGGCGATGAGTACGAAGCAGAGGACGACGCCGAGGGTTGCGGGCAGGCCGAGTTCTTCGCCGACGACCGGGAAAATGAAGTCGATGTGGGCAAAGGTGAGAGTGCCGAATTTTTCGATGCCGTTGCCGAGGCCGGCACCCCAGGGTCCGCCATTGCCGAGGGCGAGGAGTGAGCGCCATTGCTGCATGCCTTTGTCGGCTTGGTAGATTGGGTTTTCCAGATCCCACCAGGCGATGACGCGGGACCAGCGGACTGGGTTATGGAAGATGTAGTAACCTACGCCGGAGATGGCGAGGAGGGCGGTGGGGACGAGGTAGCGCAAGCGGGTACCCATGCAAAACAGCAATCCTGCCACCACCATTGCGAGGGTCAGCGCGGTGCCAACATCGGTTTCCGCAGCAATGAGCAGCAGGGGTACGCCGGCCAGGATGCCGGGCATAACGAAGCCGCGCCAGAAGCTATGCACCTCACTTTGCCAGCGGGCGAACCAAGAGGCGAGGGCGATGACAGTGGCGAGCTTGGCGACTTCGGAGGGCTGGAATTGAGGGAGCAAGGGGAATTGCACCCAGCGTTTGGAGCCGAGAGTCTCTACGCCGATGCCGGGGACGAAGCACAGGGCCAGCAGTACGGACACGAGGGCCAACATCCACAGCGAGTATTTGCGCAGCCACTCCGGGGATACCCGTGTGGCAGCGATGGCCAAGACCAAGCCGATGCCCGCCATAACCACCTGGCGCCGGAGGAAGAGGTAGGGTTCTTCGATGCCATGGACCCAGGCGCTGGTGCTGGCTAAAATCGTCAGGCCGATGGCGAGCAGCGCTGCGACGGCCGAACAAAGCAGGAGGGAAGCCTGACGGAGCATGGGAGGAATCAGTGAGGAATGACCAGAGTGGTGCCGGAATTGAGCTTGGCCGGATCGGTGATGTTATTGGCGCGCATCAAGACGGTTTGGTCAATCTTGTAGCGTTTGGCGATGCGGTAGAGATTGTCGCCAGACTTCACCGTATAACTCTGTTTGCTGGCCGTGGCGCTTTCCTTTGCAGTCTTGGCTGTGGCGATTTCCTTTGCAGTCTTGGCTGTGGCGCTATCCTTGGTGGATTTGGTTGCGGTGCTATCCTTGGTGGACTTGGCTGCGGCGCTATCCTTGGTGGATTTGGCTGTGGCGCTATCCTTGGTGGCCTTGGCTGTGGCGCTATCCTTGGTGGATTTGGCTGCGGTACTGTCTTTGGTGGCCTTGGCCGTGGTGGAATCTTTGATGGATTTGGTGGTGGCGACTTCTTTGGCAGCCTTGGGAGTGGTGCTTTCGCGCAGGACCTTTGGATGAGTCGGTAAGGGCCGGGAAGGTTCGCTAGCTTCCACAGGTGTGGTTTCCTCCAACCCGTGATCGGCGTTCAACGGCAACTGATTGCGGAGGTTCACTACCATCGCTGATTCAGACGCCGCGATGCGTTTGGGCGGCAAATGGAACGTCAGGCCCGCAGTGATGGTTTTGTTCTGATTGGCGGCACGCAGCGCGGCTTCATCCACGCCTTCCCTAGCGGCGATGCGGGCGTAGGTGTCGCCCGCCACAACGATGCAGGTGGCGTCGCTCGGGCCGAACATCGGTGGGCTGTCAGTGCGCGGTTTGGGGGCGGCAGCGGTTTCGGCGGCGGGCGGGGTGGCCTTGGCCACCGAGTGGTCGTTGAGGAAATTGAGGTGGACGAAGTAGAGAGCGACGGCCACCACATGGATTGCGAGAATGATGGTGAAGCCTCGGGAGATGCGTGCGCTGTGATTCTCGTTAGCGACTTCATCAGCCCCGGCGGCCGTGGAGACGCGCTGGTTGCGGTTGCGGGTGACAGCATGGATGCGCTTGAAAAACCCGTTAGAAATTGGGCGGCGTTTGACGGAGAGGGTGCGTGGATTCATGGCGGGTTAGTGGAGTTGGTTGACGAGGTTTCGAAAGGTGTCGCCGCGCTGCTCGTAGCCGGAAAACTGGTCGAATGACGAGGTGCCAGGGGACAGCAGCACGGTGGAGCCACGGGGTGCGAGCATGCGGGCCGTGTCGAGCGCTTCGGCCAGTGTGGGGGCAGCGTAGCAGGTGAGGGCCGGGGCAAAAAGGTTTTTCAGGGGTGCAGCGATCTGGCCAAAGGTGACGCAAGCGAGTGCTTTGTGGCGCAGCAGCGGCAGCACGGATGAGTAGTCGAGCCCTTTGTCCTTGCCGCCTGCCAGCAATACCACCGGGCGGGTTTGTGAGCGCAGGGCGCTTTCCAGCGCGTGCAAGTTCGTTGCCTTGGAATCGTTGAGGTATTGGACACCGTCGAGGGTGCGGATCCATTCGCAGCGATGAGGTGGGGGAGCATAGCCATGCAGCGCAATGCGCATCATTTCCGGAGCGATGCCCAGGGCTTGGCAGGCGGCGAGGGCGGCCATGGCGTTTTCCGCGTTGTGGAGGCCGCGCAGGGCGCTGTCGTGTTCCATATCCAACATCATTGTACCGCGCTGATGGATGCATTGGCCGTCGGAAAACCATTCGGCAGATTCATCGATGGTGGAAAAGGTGACGAGGCGAGCAGCCAAGGGCGGCAGGGATTCACCGGCACGCACCACTGCGGTGTCGGCCGCACTTTGGTTTTCAAAGATGCGCAATTTGGCGGCGAAGTAGGCATCGACGTTCGGGTAGCGGTCTAGGTGGTCGGGGGCGAAGTTGAGCCAAATGGCCACCACAGGATGCAGGCTGCGGATGGTTTCGAGTTGAAACGAGCTAAGTTCGAGCGCCACGACTGCGGGAGGATTGGCTTGCAGCAGCACCTCGCTGAATGGCACGCCATAGTTGCCGCAGGCGGTGCCGCCCAGTCCGGCCCGCTCGAGGATCCGAGAGACCAGTTCGGTGGTGGTCGTCTTGCCGTTGGTGCCGGTGATTCCGATGATGCGGCCGGCAAAGTGCCGCGCCGCCAACTCCACTTCGCCGATCACCTCCGCCGCCTGCCGCGCAAATGCCGTGACCAGCGGGCCGTAGGTGTCGATGCCGGGGCTTACGACTAACAAATCACAGGGTGCCTCCTGTTCCGCTGTGGCGTGGGGATGGAGGG
>JBAXCM010000277.1:0-6464 GCA_037141475.1 Verrucomicrobiota bacterium
GTGCTGGGCGTGCGCCCTAACGGGCCGGTCCGGGACAAGCAGCTGTGGATCGAACCGCGGCTTGGCGACCTGACAAGCGCCGAGGGTGTGGTCGTCACCGGGTTCGGCCCGGTGCCGGTGGCGTGGTCGCGTGTCAACGGCGAGTTCCACCTTTCCTGCACGGTTCCAGCAGGCACCAGCGCCACTTTACGCGTGCCGGTGGCAAATGCATCTGTCGCGCCTTCCGTATCGCTGGACGGACAGCCTCTCGCCAATCCCGTGTTCGAGGGGCGCTTTGTCACGTTGCCGCTCGGGCCTGGAGAACATCAAATGACTGCCGTCAACCTCCTCAACTGGCAGGGCGACGGATCATCTAACATTTGGAACACGGGCACCCCGCTTTGGAAGGATGCCACGGGTGCCGCCGTGTCCTATGTCGACGGGGTGACCGCCGGCTTCGGGGATGTTGCATCTAACCAACCAGCCATCACCCTCACGGAAGCCCTGTCGCCGGCAGCGCTGGTCGTGGATGCAACCCAGGATTTCAGCTTTGGCGGCACAGGCGCCCTGTGCGGTGCGATGATGCTGACAAAGAGCGGCGCCGGCACTCTGACTATCAACAACAGCAATCTCCACACCGGCGGCACAAGTTTGCTTGGTGGCACCCTCGTGATGGGAAACAGCCAGGCGCTCGGCACAGGTCCGGTGTATTGCGGCGGTGGCAACCTCGCCATTGCTGCTGATCTAACAACCTTGTCACGGCTGGAAATTTGCGGAAGCGGCTCTGCCGGGATCGACACCAGAGGCCACGATCTGGATCTGAATGCCGATGGGGAGGCCGGTGTTGCGTTTCGACGGAGCTCAGCGACTCGTTCTGGCGTCGTCGATTGCACATCGACCGCAGCAAGATCTGCGTCGCCAGCTACACCAAATCCGGCGACGATTTTTCCCTAACCGTTGAGCGCTATCGCGGCCACTCCTATCAACTCCAGCACAATGACAGCCTCACTTCCATGAAAATGCAATCGGGGACTTCTGAGTCCGACCGGACTTCAATCATCGCTGCGCTTCGCGGTCGTCTACCAGGGAATTGTGGGCGCTGTTGAACACCCCCGCATTGTCGCCGGGAAAGGTCTGGAGCTGATTGTTGACATCCGATTGCACGCGCAACATCATTCACCCGCCGGGTTGGTTGACGGTTACTCCTTGAGCCACCGGTCAATACCATGCCTGCGGAGATTGCCCGCTCGCCGACAACCTGCCATCAAAGCAACCCCGCCTTCCCATCATGAATGATTCCCATCCGATCCACACGACGTTTCTGGCGCTGGCTTGCGCCATTTGGCCCGTTGCTGCCTCCGCCCAATCCTTGCTCAATGGCAGCTTCGAAACCAACGGGGCGAACCTGACAAACAACTTTTCGGACAACGCGGGACTCTATGAATTGCATACCGTGGGCGGCACGATCCCCGGCTGGACCTTCAGTGCTCCAGGTGCCGGCACCGGGCGCTGGTTCATGCAAAACGGCTGTGGTTTCGGCCTGGCCTCCGACGGCACGGCCTTCCTCAATCTATCCAATGCCATCGCGGGCTATACCGCGTCAAGCACCATGAGCGGGCTCACCGTCGGCCAGAGTTACACCGTCACGTTCGACGCCTCGCGGCGCCAGAACGTGACCGCGGGATCATTCACGGTGGCGCTCGACCTGGCGTCGCCGCTGGTCGTCACGATCAACGCCGCCGATCTCCCGGCCAACCCCGGCCTTGCAAACTATGCACCGCAGGCCATTTCCTTCACCGCGACCAGCACTTCTCACATCCTCACCTTGGACTCCGCGAACGCGTCCGGAGACGGGTTTCTGGTTGACCACTTCGCGATCATCCCCGCCGCCCCGCCGGGTACCCTGAACCACTTCGCGATTGCGCCCATGCCGCCCGGCACGCTCGCGGATTACAACCTCACCTGGACGAGTCCTAGCAGCAGTTCGCTCGGCTCGATGCCGCTCGGCAATGGCGAGACCGGCCTCAACGTCTGGGTCGAGGGCGATGGCGACCTGCTGTTCTACATCGCCCGCTCCGACAGCGAGTCGGAGGCGAACGACAACCTCAAGATGGGGAGAATCCGGGTGAAATTGACGCCCAATCCATTCGCCAGCGGTCAGCCGTTTCAACAAACCCTCGATCTGCCTAACGGCCAAATCCTGATCAATGCGGGCCCTGCAGGAGCGCAAACCCGCTTGCGGGTGTGGGTGGATGCCAACCATCCGGTCATCCACGTCCAAGGTGATAGTGACCAGGCACTCGCCATCGAAACCAGCTATGAACTCCCGTTCCGCCCGCCGGTCTTGGTGACCAGCCCGAGCGCCACCGCCGCCAACCGTGGCGACGTGCTGCTGGACGAAAGCGCCAACCAGATCGTCTGGTGGCACCGCAATACGGTGTCCTCGTTCGCCAGCCGCCTCGAATCCGAAGGTCTCGGCAGCCTCTATCCGACGCTGCGCGATCCCATCTTCAACCTGACCTTCGGCGGCCTGATCCGCGGCACCGGCCTGATCCGCGCCGGACAGCGGAAACTCGCCTCCTCCACCCCAACCAGAGCCATCGACATCGCCGTCGATGTTTTATCTAACCAAACGCCCGCCGCTGCCACCTGGGTCGATGCCATCCGGGCCCTCGCCCAAACCGACGCCGCGCTCGACAACGCCCGGGCCTTCGCCGCCCACCAGGCGTGGTGGTCCGCGTTCTGGAATCGCAGCCACATCAACATCGGCGGGCCGGCGGAGGCCCGTGTCATTTCCGAGCGTTACGCCTATCAGCGGTTCATCAACGCCTGCTCGCTGCGCGGGAAATACCCGACCAACTACAACGGCTCGATTTTCACCATGGACGTCCCGGCCGGCGCGCCGACCTGGGGCGGCTTCACGGGCTCGGCAGTCAATGCCGACTATCGCGACTGGGGCAGCCTGCGCATCATGTGGCAAAACACCCGCCACCTGTTCTGGCCGCTGCTGGCCAGCGGCGATACCGATTTGATGAAGCCGGTAATGGATCTGTGCAAAGAAGCCACGCCGCTTTGCCTCGCCCGTTGCCAGGCTTGGAACGGCCATTCCGGACTCCTGATGACCGAGGCTGCCGGGTTTGGCGGCGTCAGCGTGTTTGGCAACGGCATCCCGCAGCACCTCACATATCACCGCGGCGGCATGACCGACATGTCAGTGATGATGGCCGACTACTTCGACCACACCGGCGACACCGCGTTCTTCGCCGAAACCTATCTGCCCTTCGCCGATGGCGTGGTGACCTTCTTCGAAAACCATTACCCCAAGCGCGACAACAACGGCAAAATGGTAATGGGTCCCACCGGCGCGGTGGAAACCTATCAACCGGTTGTCAACCCGGCCGTCGAGGTCAGCGCCCTGCGCCGGATCCTGCAGAACCTCCTGCGGGTCGAGCCCGCGCTGGTCGGCACCCGGCGCCGCGCCCGTTATCAGGCCTTGCTGGACATCCTGCCGCCGGTGCCCACCCGCACGGTGCTCGGCCAGGAGCTGATCGCGGTCTATCAATCCGGTGACGCCGGCCGCGAATTGGTGGAAGTGCCGCAGATTTACACCGTCTGGCCCTACCGCCAAGCCTCGCTCGGGCAGCCTTCGCTGCTCGCCGCCGCCCGCCGGGATCTCGGCACGCGTTCGCTTTCCTTCGATGGCACGCCCGACGGGCAGTACAACGAAACCGGCGGTTGGCTCTACACTCCCACCGTGGCGGCAGTCCTCAACCTGCCGCTCGAGGCCAAACGTCTCGTCGTTAGAAACCTGACGGAAGAAGCGTCGTCCACCAGTGCCGGCGGTTTCCGCAATCCACCGATGCCCGCCGATCACCCCAGCAAGCCGCGTTTCCCGGCATTTTGGGAAACCCGGATGGACTACATTCCGGACCAGTGCCACGGCGGCGCGTCCATCCACGGTCTCGAAAGCATGCTTATCCAGAGCGAAGGCAACAAGATCTATCTGTTTCCCGCGTGGCCTGAGGAATGGAATGTTTCCTTCAAGGTTCATGCCCCCGGCAACACCATCCTTGAAGGCGAATTCCGCAACGGCGCCGTCCAAAATCTCACGGTCACCCCGGCCTCGCGCCTGGCCGACGTGATCGACATGACCACCGTCGCCAACCGCATCCGCACGCTCGTCGGCGTCGTTTGCGCCGACCAAAACTATCTTTTCGGCTTGCCGCAGATGCTCGATGGGCAGCCCGCCATCCCCGCCGCCGCCACCTCGTCCGTCACCGGCCCATGGCTCGCGCGACACGGGGCCAGCCTCAGCGGCGGTCTGGCCGGTCCCTTCCCGGCGGCGCAATGGGGCGGCAGTGTGGCCATGGGCAATGCCATCTTTGTCCACGTCCTGAACTGGCCTGGTGAAACGCTCACCCTGCCCGCCCTCACATTGGACCGCAAAATCATCGGCAGCGCCGCGCTCACCGGCGGCACCGCCGGCGTCGCGCAGAACCAATCCGGCATCCGCATCACGCTGCCCGCAGCCAACCGCGATGCCATCGACACCATCATCCGCCTCGATCTCGATGGCAGTGCGGAAGCCCTGGCTTGGCACCAACCCTATGTCGGCTCGCTGGCCACCGCTGCGGCCGCTTCCGCCACCCATGAGTTGTCAGGCCATGAGGCGGCCAAAGCGGCCGACGCCGACCGCACGACGTCATGGCGTTCTGGCGCGGCCACCGCCACTCTCACTATTCCGTTCGCTGGCACCCGCTCGATTGGCCGCGCCGACATCCAATTTGATAACGGCACTCGGCCCACCGCGCAGAACATCGCTGTCACTCTCGAATACCAAACCCCCGCCGGCGTGTGGGCCCCGGTATGGAGCGGCACCGCCCACAGCCAAGTCTGGAGCAGGGCCTTCACCCCGGTGGACGCCACCGCCATCCGGCTCACCACCAACGCGCAGGGGGTCCGTCAACTCGACGTTTTCAGCGCCCCGAGCGCCACACCCGACTAAATCCGCACCGCTGACGCCGCCACCGGCGGGACCCAAATCGAAGTTTCCGCAGGCGATGCCGTATTTCAGGGTGCGATCACCGGCGCTGGATCTCTAACCAACAACGGCACCCTCCGCCTCGCCGGCGATGCCACCCTCGCCATCGGCGGTGTCCTGACCAATGTGGGTTTGTTAGATGTCATGACGTGGAACGGCACCCTTCCGGCCGGTTTCATCAACCTTCGCATTGTGCTCGATTAAGTCAGCGCCTTTCACCTCAGACCCCAGAGACCCGCTGGAAAACCTGACCTAACGACAACATATTCGCTCTTTCAAGATTCCAGGCTGGAGCTGCCGACAAGGGTTCTCATGCGGACGGGCACCATGGCGTCGGTGGTATCGATCCGTTTCATGGCGGCGCGGATCCCGAACATAACGGGAAAAGTGCAAGAAAGTTGAGGATTTGTCCATTGCAAACCCGTTGTTTCACAGGCATGCTGCAATCCTTCCCCGTTCCCTGCGTTTTTCCGATGACGCCACTCCCGGAAGATTCTGCCAACCCCCAATCACCATGAACCACCGTTTCATTCTCGCTCAAGCAATCCTCTCCACTGCCGTGTTTGCGCTCGGCTCAGGCCGTGCCTGCGCGGATACCGTGATCTATCAGGATGCGTTCACCACCCCGGGCACCGACCGTGGCGGTTCGTACACCTCGTCGCTGGCCGGAACCGCGCCGAACGTGCGGGGCACGGACCCGGCCCCAGGTGGCGGCAGTTATTCGGCCTCCACCTGGACGTTTGCCGCGGAAATCGGCGGCTGGGGCCAGACCGGCAGCGGCTATGCCGCCCCCAGCAGCAGCAACTATCTGGCATTCACGCCGGTGGCGGGCGCAATCTATAAGCTCACCGCGACCATTGATGCGTCGGCATGGACCAATGCGGAATGGTTCACCATCGGGTTCACCCAGAATCCTAGCAACTGGCAACCCGGCAACATGGTCGCCGATCTCAGTGACGGCAACAGTGACCGCGGCCTGGTGCGCGGCGGCCAAACCAAGACGCTTACCGTCACGCTCGACACGACCACCCCCGGTTGGACGAATTCACAGGGACTTGCCTATGTCGGTTGGTTTACGCCTGCGGCCGGTGCCGGCAACATCGGCCTGGTGAAGATCAGCAATTTCACCCTGACCGCACGGGTCCCCACGAGGACCACTTGGGATGCCGTCCAGACCGTCAATCCGGGCGATCCGACCCAGGTCATCAATGCCGGAACCTTGGTCGGCACGGTCGTCGCCGCATATGCACCGACGGTCAACGGGGTCAACTTTTCGACCGGCGGCATGACGGAAACCGGTTACTGGGGCGGCGAGTGGATCAACTACGGAGCCACGGATCCCTACGCCCAATTGGTGGCAGGCCGCCACTATGGCACCCTTACTTTGCAGGTTGGACGAATTCACAGGGACTTGCCTATGTCGGTTGGTTTACGCCTGCGGCCG
>JBAXCM010000278.1:0-6334 GCA_037141475.1 Verrucomicrobiota bacterium
AGGAAAACCCGTCGGGGCCCTGACCATCTACAGCGATGTCGTCCAGGCATTCGACGAGGAAGTGTGCGGGCTCCTGGTGGCGACGGCGAACGACATCAGCTACGCCCTGGATCGTTTTGCCGCTGAAGTCGAGCGCGAGCGGGCAGAAAAGGCAGAACGGGAGAGCCGGGAGTGGCACAGGACCATTCTCCACGCTGCCATGGACGGGTTCTCCCTCGTCGATGAGCAGGGACGGATCAAAGAAGTCAATGCGGCCTATTGCCGGATGACCGGATACAGCGAGCAGGAACTCCTGACAATGAGCGTCTCCGATCTCGAGGCCAACACGAACAGCGAGGAAATCGCCGCCAACATCCAAAAAATCCTCAAGGACGGCGAGATCCGCTTCGAGTCCCGGCAGCGGCGCAAAGACGGCAGCATCTTCGATGTCGAGGTCAGCGTCCAATACCGCCCTGCCGACCGAATGCTAGTCTCGTTTCTTCACGACATCACCGAGCTCAAGCGGGCGCAGAGAGAGGTCGCCCAGGTCAACGAAATTCTCGAAAAGAAAGTGGTCGAACGCACCGAGGAACTGGTGACTGAAGTGGCCGAGCGCAAACGCGTTCAGGATGACCTGCGCCAGCGGGAGGAAACTTACCGGGTCATTGTCGAAAATACAAAGCAGGTGATTTATGACATGGATGTTCCTAGTGGCCGTGCCAAACGCTCTGGCGCTATCGAGTCGGTAACTGGGTATTCAACCGAAGAGTTTCAGGTCATGGATTTTGCGGGTTGGGTTGCTTGTCTGCACCCTGAGGATCGGCCCAGGATTCTTCCAGAAGCGACAAAGGATTCGGCCGGAGAGTTCGTCATGGAATACCGTTTCCGTCGCAAGGACGGCACATATGCCTCCATTTTGGACAAAGGAGTTGCCATCGCTGATGCCAGCGGCCGGGTCTGCCGCATCCTTGGCACCATGGCCGATATTAGCGAGCAAAAGGCTACAGAGTTGGAGTTGGCGCATTCAAATTCCTTCTTGAAGGCAACGCTGGAATCGACTGCTGACGGCATTTTAGTGGTTAGTTTGGAGGGGCGAATTATCGGTTGCAACAGGCAGTTTGCAGCTATTTTTGGTGTGCCGCAGACGACGATTGAGAAGGGAATCGATGAGGAGTTACTCGCGTTCATTCTGGCCCAAATGAAGGATCCCGAGGCATTCCTCACGAGGGTCAAGGAATTGTATGCCAACCCGGATCAGGAAAGCTTGGACGTACTGGAGCTCAAGGATGGGAGGGTCTTGGAACGGTTTACTTGCCCGCAGCGGGTCGATGAGAAAGTCGTCGGGCGGGTTTGGGATTTCCGGGATGTGACGGAGCGCAATCTCGCGCAAGAGTCGGAGAAGCGGAGCAAAGATCAGCTTCAACTCCTTCTTGATTCGACAGCCGAAGCTATCTACGGGATTGACACACACGGGAACTGTACCTTCTGCAACTCGGCCTGCCTGCGCCTCCTCGGCTACAAAACGGAAGAGGAAGTGCTCGGGAAAAACATGCACTGGCTGATTCATCACAAGCACTCGGACGGCTCCTATTTTCCAGTCGAAGAGTGCCGGATCTATCGGGCGTTCCAAAAAAACGAGGACACGCACGTCGATGATGAGGTTCTGTGGCGGGCCGACGGCACCAGTTTTCCCGTTGAATACTGGTCCTACCCGCAACGCGTCGACGGTGAGGTGATCGGGGCGGTGGTGACGTTCATTGACATCACTGATCGCAGACACGCGGAGGAAGCACTGATGGAGAGCGAGAGGAGACTCCATCTCGCGCTGGTGGGGGCTCAAGCCGGCACCTGGGATATGGACTTTGTTTCGAACTTCGTCCACTGGTCACCAGAGTACTTCAAACTGATGGGGCTGGACCCATCGAAGATCATCCCGACACCAGACAGTTGGTTGGAGAGCATCCATCCGGAAGACCGCCAGAGCGTCGAGGATGAGGTCCAGCGTATCATTGAAAAGCGGCAGGCGGATTTTAACATCGAGTTTCGAGTCTCAGTTCAAGGCGGAGACATCCGTTGGATCAATGATATTGGACATGTGACCTACGACTCCACAGGCCGCCCGCTGCGTGCCTCCGGCCTGAATATCAATATTTCCGAACGCAAGCAGGCGGAAGAGGCGCTCCGCGAGAGTGTGGAGCGGATGAATTTCGCTTTTCAAGCCACCCAGGACGGCATCTGGGATTGGTACATTGAGACCGGTGAAGTCTTCTACTCTCTGCGGTGGAAGGCGATGCTCGGATACCAAGATTGGGAGGTCGAGCAGCACGTCAGCGAGTGGAAGCGGCTGCTGCATCCCGACGATCTGCCACTGGTGACGCAGGTTGTTGAGTCCGTCCTGCGTGGGACGGCCGAATATGTGATGGAGTTCCGCATGCTGCACAAAGACGGGCATTATGTGGATATTCTCTCGCGCGGATTCCCGATCCGCAGCGGACCGGATGGACCCATCATCAGGATCGTCGGCACCCACTTGGATTTGACCGAGCGCAAGCGTGCGGAGGAGGCGCTGCGCGAAAGCGAGGAGCGGTTCCGGGTGCTTTTCGAGGAATCGCGGGATGCGATCATCACCACGGATTTCAGCGGACGAAGTCTCGATTGCAATCCGGCAGCTGTGGAGATGTACGGCTGTGTTGACAAGGCTGATCTATTGGCCCGAGGTCCCAGCGGATTGTCGCCGGAGTTTCAGCCGGATGGCAGGAGATCGATGGAGGCTTTTGGAGAGATTTTGTCGCGTCTGAATGAGAGTGGCAGACTCTTCATCGAGTGGCAACACGAGCGTGCCGACGGCTCGGTGTTCCCCGCGGAAATTGCTCTCTCTGTGATTCGCGTCCACGGGCAGCCCATCATCCATGGACTGGCGCGGGATATCTCGGAGCGCAAGCAGCTCGCAGAGGCGCTCGACCGGCAACGGCAACATCTCCAGCAGTTGTTGGATACCGCTCCGGTGGGCATCGGCATCTCGGTGGATGGGATGGTTCGCTTCGTTAATCCGCGTATCACCGAAATCGTCAACATCAAGGTCGGGGAGTCCTCTGACACCATCTATTGGGATATCCAGGATCGGCAACGCATGATCGACTTGCTAGACCGGGAAGGAATCGTCCGTGACTGGGAGTTCAAGATGTGCGGTCCCAACGGCGAAATTCGGGATACCATGGGCACATTTCTCAGGACCGAGTTTGAGGGCGGCAAAGGGATTCTCTGCTGGCTTGTTGATATCGGCAAACTCAAGACAGCGGAATCTAAAATGCGAGAGGCCAAGGAACTCGCGGAGGACGCGTCAAGAGCCAAGAGCACCTTCCTGGCTAACATGTCGCACGAGATCCGTACCCCGATGAACGCGATTCTTGGGTTCTCCCAGCTACTGCTTCACGACTCGCATTTGGCCGCACCCCAGAAAAAGCATTTGGAAACCATCAACCGAAGTGGCGAGCATCTCCTCACCCTGATCAATAACATTTTGGACATGTCCAAGATCGAAGCCGGACGCGCGGAATTGAAGCCGGCTCCGTTCAACTTGACCGATCTTTTGCACGATTTAGAGGCGATGTTTCGCATTCGCACGGACACGAAAGGCTTGCGCTTCGATGTGATCAAGGGCACTGGGTTGCCGCACTGTTGCGTCGCGGACAAGGGCAAGTTGCTGCAGGTGCTCATCAACCTGCTGGGCAACGCCGTCAAATTTACCAGCAAGGGCGGCATTGCCTTGCGGACCACCTTGGAACGCAACGAGCCCCGCAAGCTGCATTTTGAGGTTGAGGACACCGGGATTGGTATTCCGGAGGAACTCGTCGGCACCCTTTTTCAACCTTTCGTCCAGGTACATGGCGATCGCCAACCCAGCCCCGCGGCTGGAACAGGGCTAGGCTTGGCCATCAGTCGCGAAATCGCTATCCTGATGGGTGGCTATATCAGCGTCACCAGCAGCGTCGGCAAGGGTTCGACCTTCACTTTCTCAATCCCTTTGGTGGAAGGTGAGATGCTCCGCACACAACGGGCACCCCGGCTCCAACGGGTCATCAGATTGACTTCCGGGCAGCCCGCCTATCGCCTATTGGTCGTGGACGATATTCAAGACAACCAAGCCTTGCTCACCGAAATGCTGTCACGCGCAGGCTTTGAAACCCGCGCATCAGACAGCGGACGAGAAGCTCTCGGCATGTATCAACAATGGCACCCACATCTTATCTTGATGGATATGCGAATGCCGGCCATGGGCGGGAGTGATGCCATCCGATGGATCCGGACTGCTGGCTCCGACAACCATGTCAAAATCATCAGTCTGACTGCCAATGCCTTTGAAAACGTGCATCGGGAGGCATTGGATGCCGGAGCGGATGATTTCCTCGCAAAGCCGTTCCGGGAGGAAGAGTTGTTTGAGAAAATCCGTCTGTTGCTCGGAGCTGAGTATGAATATGATAGCGGGGATGTTGAGAGTGTTGCCCTAACTGCCGAGAAAATTCCGGTTGCCACGCCAGAGGAACTGGCCTCGCTGCCCGCAGATTTGCTCGAACAGATCCGGGCCGCTGCCATCGCCGCAGACTACGATATCCTTCTGCAATTGATTCGTGGCGTGGAGCCCTACAGCAAAAACCTTTCACAAGCCTTGGACGCTCTGGTTAAGCGATATAGCTACGAGCAGTTGTTGGAGATGTTAGAGATCTAACGGTCATTTTGCGGTAGGAATTGGCAAAGATCCCCCGTATCATGCCTGCCATGCCCACCAAACAGGAACTTCTCGACCTGCAATTCATCGAAGCCCGCCACAAGCTCATCGATCTGGCCGCGTTTCTGGATCGCATCGACCGCCATCCCGGCCCGGATGATTTCCGTTACGCCGCGCTGCAAGCCGCTATCCCCATCCTTCTGAGCCAGCGCCCGGACCGCGCCCGGGGCGTGCTCGACGCCTTGTCAGATCATAGCCACGAACCAATTCCAAAAGCGGCCTTTCAAGGAGCTCTCGGCGCAGCCCAACCCGGCTGATGTTTTCACCAGAAATTTCGTTTTAATCATATCAAATTTGCCCTAACATGTATATCGAACCTCACGCCCACATGGTCAGTCGAACCACCGATGACTATGAGAAACTTGCCATTGCCGGTTGCGAAGTGTTGTGTGAGCCGGCCTTTTGGGCGGGTTTCGACCGCTCGTCGCCAGCGGGATTTTTCGACTACTTCCGGCAGTTAACCGACTACGAACCGAAGCGCGCGGCGAAGTTTGGCATCAAGCATTATTGTTGGCTTTGCATCAACCCGAAGGAGGCGGACGATCCGGTGTTTGCACGCGAGGTGATGGCCCTCATTCCACAGTTTTTGGATGGTCCGACGGTGCTGGGAATTGGTGAGATTGGCCTCAACAAAAACACTCGCAACGAACTCGCTATCTTTGAGGAACACGTCCAACTCGCCGTGGACCGCGACCTGCCTATTCTCATCCACACCCCTCATCTCGAGGATAAACTCAAGGGTACCTGCCTGATTCTTGAATCCCTCGCGGGTTTCTCCAAGCTCGATCGCGCCAAGGTGATCGTCGATCACGTCGAGGAGCACACGATCGCGCAAGTGCTGGATGCGGGCTACTGGGCGGGGATGACGCTCTATCCCCATAGCAAGTGTTCTCCCAACCGGGCCATCGACATGTTGGAAGTGTATGGCTCCGAGCGGCTGTGGATGAACTCCGCATGCGATTGGGGCGTGTCTGATCCGCTTGCAGTGCCGCGCTGCATATTGGAGATGAAGAAGCGCCAGCACACCGCGGCGGCCATCGAACAGATTGTCTATCACAATCCCAGAAAGTTCCTCAGTCAGTCGCCACGGTTTGTTTGACTTATGAAATTTGCCGCCTCCCACCTATCTTATTGCACCAATATCCACCCCGCCGAAAGTTGGCAGGCGACGCAGACGATGCTGGCGTCTCATGTGCTGGCGGTGCGCGATTCCTTGCGTGCCAGCGGCCACCTGGGCCTGGACGAACCGTTTGCCATCGGGCTGCGGTTGTCGGCTGTGGCAGCACGTGAATTGCTAGAAGGTGATCATCTAGGGCGGTTCCGCGAGTGGCTGGCCGCGACCAATACTTATGTGTTCACGATCAACGGGTTTCCCTACGGCAGCTTTCATGGTACTCGGGTGAAGGAGCAAGTGTTTCGTCCGGACTGGACGGACCCGGCCCGATTGGAATATACGAAGGACCTATTCCGCAT
Organism: Verrucomicrobiota bacterium; assembly: GCA_037141475.1. Lineage (GTDB taxonomy): Bacteria > Verrucomicrobiota > Verrucomicrobiia > Verrucomicrobiales > Akkermansiaceae > Luteolibacter. Next base: position 6,239 of record JBAXCM010000278.1, read on the forward strand.
TCTCGCGGCCATCGCCCACCCTGATATCAGCGCCTCGGTCTCCACGCTGCCGGGATCATTCAAGTCATTCGGCGCGGATGAGGCGATCATCCGCAA
>JBAXCM010000279.1:0-6323 GCA_037141475.1 Verrucomicrobiota bacterium
GTTGAGTGAACGTGTGAGTGGCGATCACCGAGATGCGCCCGGCATGCGAACCGGAGGCAGAACGAGTGGGACTGACGGGTGGCTGGCTCATGGGACGTCTCTTTGGGTTTCGCGCAAGAACAGCCGCTCCAAGGTCGTGCGCGGCTTGCCGCTACGCACCAGCTCGGTTTCCGGACTGGCGGCTACCAGTGCGGTGATGCGGGCAATGAGTTCCGGGCTGGCATCGCGCAGGATAATCTCCGTCTGATCCTCAATCGCTATCAAGTCCTCCAAACGACCCTCCTTAACCATCTTCCCTTGGAAAATAATCCCCACCCGGTCGCATACCTCCTGCACTTGCTCTAGCAAATGAGAACAAAGAAATACCGTGATGCCCCGCTCGCGCAACTTGAAAATCAAATCGCGAATCTGCCGCGACCCGATCGGATCCACCCCGGCCGTGGGCTCGTCGAGAATCAGCAGGCGCGGGTCCTGCACCAACGCCTGTGCCAAACCGATGCGTTGCAACATGCCCTTAGAGTAGCCTCCAAGCCGCCGGTCCCGCGCATTTTCCAAATCCACCAGCACCAGCAATTCGCTCACCCGGTCTTCTAAAATTCGGCCGCGCATGCCACACAATTTCCCGTAAAACCGCAGGGTTTCCGCACCGCTCAGATGCTTGTAAAAATAGGGGTTCTCCGGCAAAAATCCCACCTCGCACCGGGAATCAACCCGCAGCGAATCCTGACCGAAAATCGCGCAGCGCCCGGACGTGGGGGCCACCAAACCAAGCAGCGCCTTCATGGTGGTGGATTTGCCCGACCCATTGGGGCCGATCAACCCGTATACCTCGCCGGGCTGAATGCGGATGGACACCCCGCCAACCGCACGCAGCATCTGTCGGCGAAAGGAAGTTTTAAAATCCTTCACCAAATCATAAATTTCCACCGCCGGTGTTACTTCAGCCATCGCTACCCCCAATGTGACCAGTCAGAACGAGCCTTGCAACGGGAAACTTATTCCAATTATTTAGACGAATTCCTGCCAAGGCAGCGCTGCCCGTCTGGATTCTAACCGCTACCAAAATCATCATGAAACGCCTCGCTTTGCCCATCGTCTCGCTGCTGGCTGCCCTTGCGCTGCCAAGTTGTTTGCAACAGGCCACCACCGTTCACCTCAACAAGGACGGCAGCGGCACACTCGTCGAAGAAACCACCATAGGTGCCCAGGTGGGTGCGATGCTCGGCGGACTCGCGGCCGGTTTTGGCGGCGACCAAGGCGGTGCTCCGGCCATCGACCCTGCCAAGGAACTGGCCTCGCCGGACAAAGCGAAAGCCCGGGCCGCAACCCTCGGCAAAGGCGTCACCGTGGACAAAGTGGAGGCCATCGAGGTCAATGGCAACAAAGGGGCCCGCATCACCTATCACTTTGCCGACATCAACCAACTCCAACTCTCCGCAGGCAGCGGCATGCAGGATTCCATGCCCAAAATGCCCGGCGCTCCCGAGGCCGCCGCTCCAAAGGCCGATCCCACCACCTTCAAGTATGCTGACGGCGTGCTCACCATCACCAATCCCGACCCCGGCAAGGGGCAACCCCCGGCCAAAGCCCCTGACGACGGTGCCGGAGCCCCGGATTTCGATAACGAGCAAATGGCACCGATGGTCAAGCAAATGCTTGGCGACATGAAAATCAGCCTCAAAGTGGTGATCGAGCCTGGGATTGCCTCAACCACCGCCACCCACGTCACTGGCAACACCGTCACTCTCGCGGAAATGGACATGGGCAAGGTGCTGGATAATCCAGAAGCCTTCAAGAAACTTCAGGGGATGGACCAGAAAGATCCAGCCAAGGCCATGGAAGCTTTCAAGAACTTCAAAGGCGTCAAAATGGAGTCCAAAAAGGAAATTACCATCAAGCTGAAGTAATCCGAAAAATTCCAAAAAAAACGGCTTTACAAGCGGGCGCAGGCAGCTAGCCTTTGCGCCCCGGTCGCCAGTCGGCCTTGCAAATTCAATCCTCTTCAATCATTTCGTCCCATGAAAGTCCTTTCCTCTCTGGCCTCCGCCAAGCGCCGCCATGCCGATTGCCAAGTTGTCAAACGCAAGGGCACCGTTTACGTCATTTGCAAGTCCAACCCGAAATTCAAGGCCCGTCAAGGTGCCACACCAGGCACCCGCCTCTCCAAAAAGGGCCTGTAAGCCCGGTCGGCCCCAGCCCGGGTCCAATTCAACCCCTCAATGCGACCCCGCCATCGGCGGGGTCGCTTTTTTATGTCGATATCGCTGGAGCAGCGGCAGAACGCGGGCCTCATTCCAGCGCAAACCGATGAATCAGGGTATGCCGATAGGTTTGACCGGGACGCAACACTGCGGAAGGAAATGCGGGTTGGTTGGGGGCATCAGGGAAACCCTCGGTTTCCAAGCACAAGGCGGTGCGGCGGGCATAGGCGATGCCTCGTTTGCCCGGGGTGATCCCATCGAGAAAATTGGCAGTGTAAAACTGAATACCAGGTTGATCGGTGAGAATTTCCATCACCCGCCCGGATTTTGGATCGGCAACGCGGGCCGCCAAGCGGATTCCGCCAGAGCCGGGCAAAACCCAACAATGGTCGTAGCCGGCTCCATATTTAAGCGCCTCAAAGTCCGCTTCGATGCGCTCGCCAATGGCATGCGGAATCCTGAAGTCCATTGGCGTGCCGGCCACCGGCGCGATCTCGCCGGTGGGGATGAGGCCCGAATCGGTCGGCAGATACTCCGCAGCAGCGAGCGTAAGCTGGTGATCAAGAATGGAAATGGTGGGGTCACCGGAAAGATTCCAATATGTGTGATGCACCAGATTCACAGGCGTGGCTGCATCACTGACGGCCTCAGCCTGCCAGATCAATTCATCCTGATCGGTGAGCGTGTAGATGATCTTGGCCCGAAGGTTGCCAGGATAGCCCTCCTCACCGTCCTTCGACTGGTAAAGCAACTCGACCGAGCACTCGTCCTTGACGCGTCCAGCCCACAAGACCTTGTCGAATCCAACGTTGCCCCCATGCAAATGACACGGGATCCCGCCGGGGGCATTGTTCGTTACCAAGGCGTATTCTTTGCCATCAAGGGAAAATCTCCCACCTTTGATCCGGTTGCCAAAGCGCCCAATACTCGCCCCAAAATACGGACCGTTGGCCAGCCATCCCGCCAGCGTGTCAAACCCATGGGTCAGATCGGCCAGAATGCCATTGCGGTCGGGTGTCTCCATCGCCACCAGAATCGCCCCGTACTCGCTGATGCGGGCTGTTAAACCATTCTTGTTCGTGAGGGTGAAAATGCGGGCTTCTCGTCCATCGGGGAGATTCCCGAAGGATGCGGCGGTAACGGTGCTGGCAGCCATGATTGGCCGGGAATTTGACAGGCATCGGGCCACTTGGCTAGCCTCGGCTGGAAAATTTTCCGCAGCAGCCATGCCGGATCACGGAGGGATTGACCGGTGGCTGGATCGGGTTATCATCAGCCCCATGACAGCGGTGGAAGCAGCCCATAAAATTCTTGATACGATGCTCGGTCATCTCGGGTTCACCACGACCATCGAGGCCCAGCAAACTGCGGATGGCCCCTGCCTGCAAATCCACACCGGAGAAAGCACCGCACTGATCGGCAACGACGGCGAACGCCTTGATGACCTCCAATACCTCGTCAACCGAATCCTGCGCCGACATTTTCCCAAAGCGGAACGCATCAAGGTGGATTGTGAACATTTTCGCTCCATCCAGGAAGACCATCTCCATGCCGAAGTCACTAGCATCGCCGAACGGGTGAAAACCACTGGCAATCCCTATCAAATGCGCCCGCTAAACGCCTATTACCGGCGCTTGGTGCACAACTCACTCGTCGCCAACCCAGACGTGATATCGCTTTCCCCGGACGGCGACGACCGCCTCAAACGAATTACCATTGCCCCCAAGTGAAAACCTCCGACTCCCCCCTGAAGCGCTTCCTTTTTGACTGTGGCACCCGAGAAACGGAGGCTTCCATCGGCTTGGCGTTGCTGCGGGTGGCCAGCGGCCTGATGATGTTGCTAGGCCATGGTCTGCCCAAACTTCATGACTTCGCCAAACTCAAGGGCGAGTGGCATGTGCCGGATTTTTTCCCCTTCTATTTCATGTCGCCACAACTCAGCCTAGTCGCCACGCTATGCGCCGAGGTGCTGGCAGCCGGTTTGCTGGTTCTCGGCCTGATGACCCGCCCGGCGGCCTTCGTGCTGTGTTTCACCATGGTGGTGGCGGCTTTCGAAGTCAACGCAGCCGGTCCTTTGTTCACTCTGCCGCCTAGCGGCAAGGAACTGGCTCTACTCTACCTATTTCCCGGGCTGGTACTCTTGCTCAGCGGGGCTGGTGGCTGGTCGCTGGACGCCTTGATCCATCGCGAAGTGAAACGCCGCCGCTGGTAACAAGTGCCATGCAAACCCACCGTCTCGTCCTTCCCGGCGACCTCAACCATTACGGTTTTCTGTTTGGTGGACGCCTGCTCGCTTGGGTCGATGAAGCCTCGTGGATCGCTGCCAGCCTCGACTACCCGCAGTGCCAATTCGTCACTGTGGCCATGGCCACCGTTGAGTTCCATCACAGCGTGCGGGACGGTACTATTCTAACAATTAACTGCGACCGCACCCGCGAAGGGGCCTCCAGCGTCACCTATGCGGTGACGGTGTGGGACCGCCAGACGCGCGCCGACCCGATTTTCTCCACCGCAGTCACCTTTGTCAGAGTGGATGCCGCAGGCCGCAAATTGCCGCTGCCATGAGCCGCGCAGGTAGGGAGCGCGATGGCAAGCGGGGCGCGACACCTCCTTGGGTGGATGCCGACCCTGGCAGTTGCCTGCATCAGGCTCGATCCGTTAGACCTCATCGATATCGCCACCTTGGGGTTCATCCAGCGCAGCCCTAGGCTTGCCTCGGGTGAGTCTCGCCTCGCGGAAAAACCCTTGCAGCAGCGCCAGACATTCTTCGCCCAACACCCCGGCGCTCACTTCACAGCGGTGATTCAAAGGCGGATTCGAGTCCAACAAATTGATCCAACTTCCCGCCGCGCCACCTTTCGGGTCGGGACAACCGTACACCACCCGTTCCGGGCGACAATGCACAATGGCACCGGCGCACATTGGGCACGGTTCCTTGGTGACGTAGAGCGTGCATTTTTCCAATCGCCAATTGCCGAGCACCTGCTGGGCAGCGGTCAAGGCGAGCATTTCGGCATGGGCAGTGGCGTCTTGCAGGGTTTCCACCTGGTTCCATGCCCGCGCAATCACTCGGCCGTCGTGCACCACCACCGCACCCACCGGCACCTCCGTGGCCGCATACGCCTTGCGTGCCTCACGCAGCGCCAAGCCCATAAAATACGCGTCACTTTGCAAATCGATGATCAACGGTTGCGGGTCCACGCCCGAGGCATATCCGCTCCGCTGCCCCATGCCAAGCGGCGCTAGCCATCCACCGGAAAAATTTTATCGTCAGCGGGCGGATTCGAAGCTCGAATCAGCGGCGAGATGCCCCCCACCAGCCAAGACCGCCTGATTGCCCCGTCCCTGATAGCTGCGGATCTTTCCAGAATTGCGGAGGAGATTACGCGGGCGGAACGGGCCGGAGCGGACTGGATCCACTTGGATGTGATGGACGGGCACTTTGTGGATAACATGACATTTGGGCCGTCACTCATCCAATGCTTGCGCCGGAGCACCACGATGTTTTTGGATGTGCATTTGATGATTTCACAGCCGGACCACTACTTGACGCGCTTCGTTGAGGCCGGTGCCGACCTGATCACCGTCCACTTGGAAGCCAGCCACGACGTCGCCCAAACGCTGGGGCGCATCCGCCAAGCAGGCATCCAGGTCGGCCTGGCTCTCAATCCAGCCACCCCACTGGAGGCCGCGCTTCCATTTCTCGACCAAATCGACCTCTTGCTCTGCATGACTGTGGTTCCAGGCTTCGGCGGCCAAGCGTTCATGCCAGAGGTATTGTCCAAAATCCAGGAGGCCGCCGCCATGCGTTCCGCCCGCAGCCTGAACTACCACATCGAGGTGGATGGCGGAATCGACGCCAAAACCGGCGCTCGCTGTGTGGCGGCCGGGGCAAATGTGCTAGTCGCTGGCTCGGCCACTTACGGTGCCCCCGACATGGCTCAAGCCATAGCGGAAATCCGCAATGGCTGACGTTTTTGCACGCCAAAACCGCTCCGTGCGCCGCTTCGCAGTCACCTTCCATGAAATATTCCTTCGTGCTTCCTCTTGTGGCCACCGTGGTTGGATTCAGCCTGGGCTGGCTCGTCAAACCCCAGTCTAAACCCGTCATTACCCAGCCGC
>JBAXCM010000280.1:0-6294 GCA_037141475.1 Verrucomicrobiota bacterium
GCCGGTTCACCTATCAATGCGTCGGTAGCCCGTCCGCTGAGATTCGAGCAACCCAACGGAAGTTCCCTCCCTCACACCCCGTCACCATAGCTTAGCTTTCCACCGCGTGCCGGACTTCGGGGGACAACTCCACACCGCATTTACCCATGACTACGTTCCTCCGCCTCACCGCTATGGCCGCCCTGCTGGCAGTCCCGCTTTGCGCCGCAGCCAATTTCAATCCGAACCCCTACAAATGCGAGAACATCGTTATCGTGATCAATGGCAACGACAGGTCAGACAAACCATCCCCCGGCAAGGACCTCGATGTTATCAAAGTGGAGCCTCCGCTTTCCCAATTTTCCGGAACATGTAAGGTCAAACTCGACATTGGGGCGGTTCCGTTAGGCAGCGCAACCATCGTTTCCATCAGGCTCCAGTCCGATTCCGACAAGGCGTGCTTCGTTCCTGTTACCGGGCAAATCAGCACTCCCTATTCGGGTGTGCTTACCATCCCGCGTGAAATGATAACCCCCAATACAACAAAATGGAAAGTCATCGTCCAAACAACCAGTAACACACCCGCGGAGTCGGGTTCCGACGACAAGTCCTGCGAAAAACCCTTTACCATAGACATCGGTGGTTGCTCGGCTTGTTCTGGTGAGGGTGGCATCTGTCCCGGTAGTGCCAGCAACGGCTGTTTCACCTACGACATGCCGCTCGGGCGTTCCGACGCCGGGGACACCGCCGGCTCCCTCCGCTTCTACACCCCGGACATGTCATTTCCCGGCCTTGAGGGTATCAGCGTCTTCGTTCCCACGACGGTCACTGTCGTCCGCACCCTTGCCAATCCCATACTTCTCCATAGCGCGACCAACCCGCTCACAAAAATCACCATCACCACCTCGACCACCACCATCGTGGCCGAACCCGTAGCCGGAAATCCGAACGCCATCACCGTCAGTTACAAATCCACTCCCACCGCCGTTGCATTCCGTACCGCCACCATCTCCAAGGTAACGGACGGCGGAGTTACCTATCTGCGTGCCGACAGCCTCTTTGACGGCACAACCGCCCGATACCAGCAAAAGAAGGTGGGAAGCACCTACACCCTCCAATCCGGTTCCTTCAGCAGCTCCATCCCCTACGCCACTCTGCGCGAGGAAGACCTCACCATCACGCCAGACACGGCAAACGACACCGAGGTTCACCATGCAATAGTCAGGGAAAATGACGTGCCCGTCTCCGACATCAAAACAACCTGGAGAAATTACCCATGGGGCTGGGAGAAAATCGGGGAAGTCATTGATCCCAATACAGGTGGTGCCAACCTCACCTCCACTTGGTCCTACTACTCCGCCGGGGAAGGCACCGGTCCACCCAACACCGGCGACGCCGGCTCCTACGAGGGCTATGGCCGCCTCAAGACACACGTTCGCTACGACGGGTTTGTGGAAACCCGTTATTATTGGCCAAATAACGACACCACCCTACTCCCCTTCCTGGACAACGCCCAGGGCCTCACTGTTTCCCGCCAATGGAATGGCAATCACACTATCCTTACCACCACCCGCACGGCAGCAGGCAAAACCATTTCGATGGCAATCTCCAATGAGACATCCCTGACAAAGACAAACACCACTTATTCCGGCAGCGGGAAGGCCCTCACCACCACCACCACCCTCATTCCCAACGGCGAGGTCTTCGGCGGCCAACCCAAACAGATTGTCCACACCGACGGCACGCTCACCACCTATAAATATCAACTCCAGAGCGGCGGCGGCAAAACGGTCACCATCAAGAACGGCAAGGTCACATCTCCCGAAGTGAACGGCGGCAATGTCGAGCACGGCACCACCACCACCACCACCTACAACGCCCACGGCACCCCTATCCTGGGAAACTCGACGCTCACCGTGCCGGATCACGGAACCATCACCACCGAAAGCTTCCAGGTCACCCGTCTGGACGATTACGGCCGCCCAGAGATAATCAGCTATTTTCCTACCGGCACTAACACTTACGCATGGACCACCACCACTGCCTATAACTGCTGTGGAATTGGATCCACCACTGATCGCGAGGGCGTCACCACCACCTATGGCTACGACGGCCTCCGCCGCCGAATCAGTTCCACCACCAACGGCGTCACCACCGAGACCATATACAATGGTCTGACCACCACCACCAAACGCGGCGGGGGAGTGGTGGCTGTTTCAATGCGCGATATTGCCGGCACCTATTCCGCGTCCGCATCACCGGACCCATCCTCTGGCGCCGTCGGCGCACTGGTCGCCACCACCATCGACACCAGCTATCCCGGTGGGATCACCACCGCCACCACCCAGGTCGGTGGCACCTGCACTTTTACCTCCGGCATCCCCACCATCACTCGCGGGACAAATCACCAAACCGCCACCGCTTATCCGGATGGCCGCAGCTATCAATCCATTGGAAACCTTCAACCCGACATGACTTACAGTTATTCGGTCAATTCCGACGGCTATCTGGAAACCACCGCCTCCTTGCTTGACGGCGCCACCCCGGGGGAGTCCGCCGTCACCACCACCGACTGGGCCGGTCGCACCACCCAAACCGCCAAAGGTTCCATCACCCAAACCTTTACTTACGACACCGTCACCGGCCAACTCCTGGGTGTGGAAGACGCCGACCACGTCCGCACCCTTTATGGGTACAACCCAATGGGCGAGCGCACCACCACCGCCCTCAAACTTGATGCCAATTCCTCCATCACCTACGGCACCGACCAGATCACCCGCACCGAAACCTATCCAAACGGTGCCTGGCTCGAAACCGCCACCAAAGTCTGGCAGGAGGGAACCCCGCTGGTGGAAGCCATCGTTTCGGTCAACCGCCGCAGTCCCAACGGCCTCACCACCCAAACATGGACCGGCAACCCCAACACTGCCGGCAACCAACCCACCACCACCGTCGCCACCATCGGTCTTGCCCGCACCGAAACCACCACGAGTCCCGATCACACGCTTACCCGCAATTACTATGAGAACGGGCAGATGATCGCCACCACCCATTGGGCTGCCAACTCCACGCTGCCCAATAGCGCCCCTCCCGACATCACCCAAGTGACCGCCACTGATTTCATAAATGGCACAAGCTTCATCCCCGACTCCTTGAAGCGACCGTGGAAACAGACGGATTCCCGCACCGGCACCACCATCACCACTTACATGTCCGCCACCTGCGATGCCGTCGCTTCCGTCGAAGCTCCCGGCGGCCGCGTCACCGCTTTCACCTATGACAACCGCGGCAACCGCCTCACCGTCGATGCCCCGGACACTGCCGCCGGTGGCAATGTCACCACCACCGCCTACGATACCGATGGCACGGTGCTGAGCGTTTCCGGTGCCCAGGCCTATCCCGTTTCCTATATCTACGACTATGCCGGGCGGGTGAAAACCCTCACAACCACCTCCGGCACCACCACCTGGAATTATGATTCCGCCACCGGCCAGCTTCTTTCCAAACTCGACAACGAAGGCAAGGGTGCCTCATACGCCTACTCCCTTGCCGGACGCCTCAAGACCCGCACCTGGGCGCGAGGCAGGATCACCTCCTATGGTTACGTGAGCGGACGCCTGTCCACAGTCGACTACTTCGGCACCCCGTCCCTCTGGAGCGCCTATCTCACCAAGCGCACAGCTTGGCAGACGGCCAAAGACGATCCGGATTCGACCCCAGGGGAAATCACCGCCGCGGAGGCCGGAATGAACTCCGCATATGCCACCAACGCCGCCGCACCCGACCCAACCACCCCGGCACTCGCCTATACCTTCGACACGCTCGGCCGGCCCAAAAGCATCACCCAGAACAAACAGTCGAAACTCGAATACACCTATGCCACCGACCTCGGCATCAACACCGAAACCATTTCCTACGACCGCGACCACGACGGCAACCTTGACTTCACACGGGTTCTGGACCGCAACGACCGGTCCTTGGGACGGGACACCGGCTGGCAACTCCAGCTTATCACCGGCACACCGCCCAACAGGAATACCACGATCCAAAACCAAGCCACCTACGCCTATCATTCCACCACCGGCCGCCTCGCGACCGTCAGCAACGGCACCGCATCCTTCTCCTACGGCTACCAGGCCGGTTCCTACGGTCTCGTCCGGACCGTCACCGGCCCCGTCCACACCGTCACCAACACCTGGGACTCCGGCCGTGATCTCCTCTTGACAAAGGCCAACACCAAGACAACCGGTAACTTGGACGTTTCCTCCATCACCTACACCGTGAACGACCTCGGCCAAAGAACCAACGCCAGCCGTACTGGAACTGCCACAAACAGCACCATCTGGGGGTACGACAATCTGGGCCAACTGGTTCAAGCCAATGACTCCACCAACTCCTCCGATCGGGCTTATCAATATGACTCAATCGGCAACCGCGTCAAAACGGCGACCGGTACGCTCATACTGCCGGATGCCCCCAATTACGGCACCAACGCCCTGAACCAATACACCACCATTCCGCTGGCACCGGCGACACCCGGTTTCGATCTCGACGGCAACATGACTTCCGGTCCACTACCCGTCGCGCCCACGGCCAATAGCACACTCGTCTGGGACGGCGAGAACCGGATGGCCTCGACCACCGTCAACGGCGTCACCACCAGCTATCACTACGACGCCCTAAGCCGCCGCATCGCCAAAGCCCCCGCCTCCGGTGCGGCCACGCTCTATCTCTACGACGGCTTCAACTGCATCGCCGAATACAACGGCACCACGCTCGCCGTCGCTCAAACCTACCTCTGGGGCATGGACCTTTCAGGCTCGATGCAGGGAGCGGGCGGCGTCGGAGGGCTCCTGGCCGTGAACCAGGGCGGCACCTACTATCCATGCTACGACGGCAACGGCAACATCACGGAATACCTGGCAATCACAACTCCAGACGATCCAGCGACCTCCGAGGTCAACGAGCAGGTCGTCAGCGTCGTCGCACACTACGAATATGACCCTTTCGGCAACGACATCACACCCTCTGATGAGGCTATCGCCGGTGTGCAACACGGCGATTTCGCCTATCGTTTCTCAACCAAACCGCTGGATTTCGAGACGGGTCTGTACTATTACACATACCGCTATTACGACCCTGTCACGGGCCGCTGGCCATCGAGGGATCCTATGGGAGACGATGCATTTGTCGAAATGAGATGGACCAATTTGTTCGGTAGGGAGCAAAGCATGCAAATGCTCGAAATTACACAATCAAACAACTATGGAATTGCGGCTTCTATTCCTGAAATTAATAAGGAAATAGAGGCCAAGGATACGGCTATGCGCAACTGCTTATTGTTCGTAAATAATGCGCCAATCGGACAAGTCGACAATCTTGGTTTGTTCGGGATCTCTCGGAAATATGCGGATATTGTGGGAGGGCCTGGCGGGCCAGGCACGGATACATTATGCTGCATTTGTACAGTTTGGGGTACGCCTGACCACATGTTCCCAAGCCCGATTCGAGCGGTACAGTTAGGCGCGCGGATTATATCCATAAAAATGCAATATGCTTTAGCCTGCTTAACATATGGACAAGGCATGAAAACTGAATTGCTCTGCGAGCAACTGGATGATGCATGGCGAACCTTATTCTGATCGTCAATCAACATACTCTTACATTGAGGCTAGATGAAATATGATTTCAGGACTAAAATGTGTGTTGTGTGGCAAAACTGCGAACCTGCTAACAGCTAACCTGTCAGCAAAGAATCCAAAAGAAGCAGAGCCAATCTGCCTTGATTGCTTGCACAGAATGCACGAAATAATTACCAGTGAGGCGTATGGCAAGCAAATGGAATCTTGTGATTCCCCAATCGAAATCATTAGCAAATCTGCTGAAATTAGAAGTAACGAAATCAAAGGAAAATGTTAAATGTTGCAGGCCGAATTGATGTCGTATGGAAATGCCTAATTGTCGTCGGGTGATTTGGGACGGATTTCCGCGTTCTGATCGAAGAAGAGGGCCGGTATCATCATAGCGTGGAGGCGTGTCCGTGGGTGGGCGTTTCCAGACCGGGCGCTGCCCCATAAGCGTAAGCGACGGTATGGAGTCGGTCGCAACCGGCGCTGGCCAAGATTCTCGTCATGGTTCATCGTCTCCCGCGGACCCGCTTGTGCTTGCAACACGGGCGGGTGGCTGAAGGTCAAAAGGTTCAGGTCACTGACTGGTAGGCCGTGCCCGCGCCTGGAACCGTGTCTGGCGAAGTGAAAGACCATTTGGCTGACGGCTTGGTAGCGGGCCTCCATGGAGTGGCCCGCGGCGTATTCG
>JBAXCM010000281.1:0-6292 GCA_037141475.1 Verrucomicrobiota bacterium
TCCTCCCCACTCACTTCCGGCCCGGTTAGTCTCGTCGTTGTCAGCCCATCGGCGGCGCAAGCTCCTCCCGCGACATTTTGCTGGTCCGATCGGACCCATGGAATGTCGCAGCTGGATGGAACACTCCCTTGGCTAACAACTGCTATTCCTCTAGGATGAAATTCCCACCCGACAGAGGCTCGTTCTCCCCACTCACTTCCGGCCCGGTTAGCCTCGAGTTCTCTTCTCTTGCGTCTTGCGTCTTGTATCAGAGGCGCAGCCTCGCTGGCAATTCACTGCTGGCGAAGGCGCAATACTAGGCCGCCTCCGGCCGCCAACGTCACTTTGTGCGGCACCGCCGGAGATACAGCCACACCACGCGTGATGGCAAACTCCGCAGGTTGTTCGCCATCCGCGTATCTATCCGCCGTCCAGATGCCCGTACCCAGAAAATCCAGTGATAACTCAATGCCGCGCTGACCACCACCATTGAGCACGCCGACCCACCATTCCTTGCCATTGCGGCGGGCGATGGCTGCGATGTCGCCAATTGCGCTGGGTGCGAGAACACGCGTCTCATCCCACTGCACAGGCATAGCGCGGATCGCATCCACGGCCGGGCTGGCCAGATATAGGTCCGGATTGTCGGCCCAACAGAGGAATGGTGAGGACAACACCACTGCACAGGCGAGTTGCTGCGCCACCGTGGTGCCTTTCAGATACTTCGGATTGAACGTGGTAGGGGTGAAGTCGGCGTGTCCGGCGAGTAGGCGGGTGAAGGGAAGAGTCGCATAGTGGTCCGGCGGATTGGCAGCCCACTTGTTATATTCCAGCCCGCGGATCCCTTCGCGTGTCATTTCGTTAGGCCAGGTGCGGGCCTCGCCGGCGGGTTTGTTAGCTCCGTGGAAGTTGACCATGATCTGGCACTCGGCAGCGACCTTCAGGCAGTCCTGATAGAATTCGAGTCGCTCGTGGCTCTCGCTATCCATGAAGTCGATCTTGGCCCCGGCTACACCTGCCTCATGACAGCGGCGGAAAAAGTCCACGCGTTTGTCATGGGTTTCGAGCCCCGGCCACTGGATTCTGGAGTTAACGGTCCAGCCGCGCCATACCCAGATACCCACGCCCTTGGTCTTGCCATAGTCGCATAATTCCTTCATGCGTGGCCATGCTCCGTCGGGGTCGCCGGGCTTGAACCACTCTTGGCGTGTGTGTTCCCAGCCTTCGTCCACCAGATAGTATTGGCATGCCAGCGCTGCCGCCTTGTCCACGAATTCCTTCTGCTTGGACCAGTGGGTGCCCGCGTCGTCAAACGCCCACCACTGCCACAAGCACCGCCCCGGCTTGATCCACTCGCAGTGGAGGCCCTGCGGAAAAAGCGCGGGATCGGGAGCCGGACACAGAGCATCGACTAGCGGGGCATGCACCAGCGCGTTGAGATCGGCCGCCACGGTGACCACGCGCCACGGGGTGGTGATCTCGCCGGTGATGTCCCAGCCCTTGGGGTCATCACGGAACGACCCTCTAACTGTTGCGGTGCCGCTTGCCTCCAGCGTCATGCCGCTCCAGCCCATGGACTGGGCCTCGGTGATGGCGGCAAAGCCGCCGTTTGGCAGCTCGATGGTTAGAGGCATGCCGATACCATCTTTCGCTTCGAGCTTCTCCACTGCGGCTCGCAGGTGAATGCCCTCGTAGGCGGCGGTGTTCGGGTTGGCATAACAAATCGCGCCAGCTGGCAGAACAAAGGTCGCGGCCTCACCGGTGATATGGCGTTTCCCTTGACCGGGGATGCGGCAGCGGTATGCCGCGCCGTCATCGAAGGCCCGCACTTCAAAGGTCCATGATTGGCCGTTAGACACAACCGGAAACTCCGCCACCTGACAATGCCCGCGACGTTGTGTGTCAGGTCCCCGCCCCTCGAAATGTTCATCCATGCCACGCGACACCGGCTTGCCCACCGTCGTGGCCGCCCCGAAGTCCGCTCCATCTATCAAAACCCCCGCCTGCGAGGCGCCAATGAGCTGCCGGCCCAAGGCCTGCAAGCGCCAGGCGAGATGCCCGCTGGCATCCGTGCCGACCTCTACGCGCAGTTTGCCAGCGGGTGCCGGGCAGTCAGCTATGCCAGTGAAATCGGCCGCCAGACAGCCAGTTGTCAGAGTAGTTAGAAAAACAAAACCTAGCAAGTAAATATTTGATTTCATGATGGATGGATGTTATTTAGGTGGGCTGCAAATCTTTCGGATCGCCTGTAGGGCCGGGCCATTTTTCTCGATACCTTCCCAATTGTAAATGGTGAGAAAGCGGCAGTGTGGATCTGCCAATGTATGGGTGAGCGCTTGGTGCCATGACTCGAGGGTGGGGCCGCCGCCGAGCCATTCGACTGCGGCCCAGCAAGGAGCGTCACTGCGTGCGAGGGCCTGCCGTGCGCCGACGTCCTTGGCCGGATCATTTGCATATTTGTAAAAGCTCCAGCCGGGACAACTGAAGCGGTTGACCGCAGCATCATAAAGCATTTCGCCATCCTTCCAACCCGCCGCATGGGTGAACAGGCGTTCGCGCGGCACGCCGAGGCGGGCCACATGAGCGCACAAATCTTCCAGATGCCGCCGGGCAATCTCCGCAAGGTCCCCTTCGGTTAACTCGCCGCGCGTCCTGATGCCTGCCTGCGACGCCGCAGCATAACCAATGGCCGTCACTCCGCGGGCCGGCAACTCGGTATTTTTCAATCCACTTTTAGGATCATCTGCGGCGGGGTGTTCGGCCAATGCGTTGCCGTTAGGATAATACCATGCGTTAACTCCCACCGAACTTTCCCAACCGACCTTGATCCCGACTAACAGATAGCGGCGGGCCGGTGGCAATGCTTTCCACCAGTTGAGAATGATCGGAACCAAAGCCGCCATCTCCTTGTGGCAGGCGGCCCGATACGCCGGACTTAGCAAGTTAGGCGGCGGCAGCACCCGGATCTGCTGGCCCCAGTTGCGCCACGCAATGCGCAGCGCATGCTCCGGTCCCCAACCGCTCCATTCGACGTTGGCTCGATTGTTAGGATTGAACCCCGGACGTTTTGGATCCCACCAATTCCACAAATCCGGGCGGGCATCCCACCATTGTTCGCCATCGAGTTGCACGACCACCGGCAGGTCATGTTGGACGGCGAGTTGCAGAAAGGTGGCCAGTGCCGCCTGCACTTTGGCTGGTGGCTCTTGCAGGTAGGAAAAGATTCCGGCCACGCCGACGCGCGTCGTTGCCTGCTGCGATGCCGGGAATTCTCGCCGCACGGCCTCAAAAAACGCCGCAGATTCAGCCCTGCCCGAAGTATTTAGGACAATGAACTGATCGGCCACGGCCTCCCCGGCGCAAGTCGCCAAGATGATGGCGGCCAGCGCAGCTGCTGCGGACTGCGCAGCGAGTGATCTCATTTCACCAGTTTCTCGATGCTCGGGACCACTTCCTGGCCCCAGACTTGGTAGCCTTGGCGGGTCAGGTGCACGGTATCGGCAAGCATGCCGGGCAATATCTTGCCGTCTTTGTCTAGCAATTTAGGTCCGAAGTCCTGATAGAAAATCATGCTGTGGTCAGCAAGCTTGGCAGTGCTGGCATTGATCGCCTTGGTCTTGTCGTAGGGCGTGCCGGTGGACGGCAAAATCCCCAGCAACAAGATCTTGGTTTTCGGGCACTGTGCCCGCAGTGCCTTGACGACGGTGGAGATGCCGATGGCAACTTCCTCGGCCGTGTTCATTCCCTGGTTGTTCGTGCCGATCATCAGCACGATGAGCTTGGGCGTGGCATCCTTTAACTCGCCGTCATTGAGGCGAAACAGCACGTTTTCGCAGCGGTCGCCCCCGATCCCGAAATTCACCGGGGTGTACTTGCCGAAAAACTTGCCAAACATATCACCCGGCCACATCTGGGTGATCGAATCCCCCAGAAAACACACATCAAATTTCTTGGTCTTGGTCTGGTTGAGGTAATCCCCATGCATCCGCCAAAACCACCGCACTCCGCCCGGCACTGGCTTCGTCGGGTCATTGGCCGAGGTGATGCCCGGCGTCTTGCCAGCCGGTGCAGCCGGTGCTGCGGGTGCCGCGGGTGCCGCCTGCAGACTAACGGTCAGCTCCATGGCCGCCACTGCCGCAGCCAGGCCCAATGATGTTAGAAAACTCCTGTTTGACATATAATGGATTCTATCTGGTATGGGTAAGTCACTTGTTGATTACGCCGACGGCTTTGGCAGCGGTGGGATCGCTGAAAGGATCGCCGGGGGTGTCGTTATAAACCCCGAATTCGGTGATGCAAGGGTTGCCATTGGTGGTTTGCAGCACCATCAGGCGGACCTTTTGGGTACTGCGGCTAACAATTGGAGCCACAAATTCCTGGCCAATACTGCGGCCATTGAAGCAGCCCGACCATTTCTTGTCCTTGGCATCCCAGTATTCGATGACGTAGCGGACAATCGATGAGGAGGGGTCTTCCTTGAGCTTGAATTCATTGATCGTCACTGGGGCGGCAAACGCCAGCTCCAGCCACTGATCCTTCGGTCCGTCGGCCTTCCACGCCGTCCCATCGTTGCCGTCTATTCCCTTGGCGGCCTCGTTGCCGGCCACTGCCGAGGAGGCGGTGGCTTTGGCCTTGGAGGCGAGGTTGGGCGAGGCGCAGGCTTTGTTGAGGCTCTTGATGAAACAATCTTCAAATTTCGAGTGTTTGTCCTTCTCGGGATCGGCCACACGCATGAGGCCCTCGCCGAGTGACAAATAGAACCGGCACTTGCTCCAGGTCGCTTCGGTGTGATCCGTGGTGTTGAGAATCTCGACTTTACCGGCACCGCGCGGTGGTCGCTTGGCCTTGCCGTTGAGCACGCAATTCTCCATTTTAATCGCCTTGTTAGGATTGCCATCGGAGGCATAACAGCAGAGCAGGAAGCCGGGGCCGTCGGTGTCGTGGAACAGGCAGTCGCGCATGATCATGTTGTCGCAGTTGCCTTCGAAGTCGAAGGCCTCGCCGTCGCCGCTGCCGTTGCCGACGTCCACAAACCCCCATTCGCTATTTTCGAATATCCAATCCTTGCAGCGGAAAAACATTGAGCCCGCCACCCCGTTGAACGACTTGAAGCCGCGGCCGACGTCGTGGGTGACGCAGTTGCGCATGGCGCCGCGCTCCACGCCGCGCAACCCCTGCGGCCATTGATAGCCTTCCTCAAACAGGCAGGCGTCGAACGTCATGTTGCCAAATGGATAGATGAAGGATGCGTTCTTGTTGAAGTTGTCAGGACTGTTGGTCCACACGCCGGACGCAAGACGGCGGAACACGCAATTCTTGATCGTGATGTCGGTAAGCACCTTCTTGTTTTCCAACTCAAAGGTAAAAAGGCAAATGCCGAGGCCGATCTTGGTTTTCGGATAGTCCTCGTAATGCCGGTACATCATTGAATCGTGGAAATAGCAGTCTTCAACCGAGATGAATTTTTTCGTCGGGCAACCCTTCGAATATTCCGCATAGAGGCCCGTCATGCAGTGGCTGAACTCAAGCCCGACCATCTTGAACCCTCCTTGGTCAGCCAGTCGGATTCCGACGCGGTCCTGCTTGTCGTCTTGGCGGTTGATGACCGGCTTGGCACCCTGACCGTAGGAGCCGATGACAATCGGGTTTTGCGGCGTGCCCTCACCTTTGGGGGCGAGTTCCTCGTTCCACGTGTCGCCGCATTGCAGCAGGATGCGGTCGCCGGGGGCATATTTGATAGAAGCTTTGGCGAGGGTTTTCCATGGTCCGGCACCATTTCCTGGCTCCCCGGTCAAGCCGCTGGCGGCATCGTCACCGGCGGACTGACTGATGAAATAGTCCTTTGCGGGCACCTGCAGGATGCCTAAACAAAAGGCTGCAACGGCGGCTCCGAGGAGAGATGGCCTCAATAACTTCGTGTGTGATAGGGACATGGGGATGATTCTTACTGCAATGGTTGCCACGTTTGGGTTCTGGTGTGCATCAGGCCCGGTCCTACGGCAGCGCTGACGGCAATCTTTCAACGAGTCGAGTGCCCGTGGCTCATGGCTGCCACAGGCCAGAGTTCATGCTGCAAGTCTGTGATTCACCCGATGTTAGATCATGGCGATTTTGCTGCGACTCGCCACCAGCTTCGAGATGGCGGCGGGGTAAAGGAGGTGCTCGGCCTCCTGGATGCGGGCGTGGAGTGAGGCGGGGGTGTCGTCGGGCAGGATTGGCACGGATTGCTGGAGGATGATCGGGCCGGTATCCATGCCCCCATCGACGACATGGACGGTGCATCCGGTTTCGGCCACCCCAGCGGCGAGTGCCT
>JBAXCM010000282.1:0-6271 GCA_037141475.1 Verrucomicrobiota bacterium
GTTTGCATGTTATGAGTGGGTGGGAGGGTTACAGGGAATGCGGGCTGCTCAGGCACCGGCGGAGTTATACTCTTCGATGGCATCGAACATGGCGACGATATTTTCCGGTGGCACGTCGGGCAGGATGTTATGGATGGTGTTGAAGATAAACCCGCCGCAAGGCGCAAACACCTTCAGCCGCTCCAGCACATCGCGGCGCACCTCAACCACCGATCCGTGGTTGAGCGTGGCGCGGGTGTCGGCCCCTCCACCCCAAAATGCAATGTCTTTCCCAAACTCGTTTTTCAAGCGGGCCGGATCCATGTCGCGACAGGCGGTTTGCACTGGATTGACGACCTCGAAGCCGGCCTCTATCAAATCTGGCATCAATGCGTGGATGGATCCGCAGGAATGCAGGAACGTCTTCATTTTGGAATGGCGGTGGACAAAGTCGCACAGACGGGTGTGCTGAGTTTTAAAAAACCGCCGATAGGTGGCAGGAGCCATGAATGGTCCGGTGTCGGTGCCCAAATCGTCGCCGAAGCGGCAGATATCAGCCACGTCGCCGACGGCGGTGCATACTTTTTCCAAGGTGGCGAGATGGATATCCATGAGCGCTTCCAGCAACCGTTCCACACTTTCCGGCTCGGCAATCAGGTCCATGAGAAAGTTGTCCATGCGACGCAGGAATGTCCCCCACTCAAAGAGGTTGCACCCGACGACCACCATGATGGCGCGGTCCGATTGATCTCGCAGGGCGAGGGCGTTAGCCCGCAATTGCTGCCAAAACCCAGCCTCGCTGGCGTGATCCCAAGGGGAGTGTGCCAGTGCCGCCCAGTGGACCTTGCCCATGGCTGCTGTCAGGCCCGAGAAATCCGCCGGGTACTCGTCCAGCCATGGGAAACATGTCTGATCAAAGAAATTCATATCCTTGAGTTGCACGGCAAGCTCACTGCCGTCTGCAGCCAAGGCCCGGTAACCGCCTCCGGCTATCAACTCGGGCCGGAACCACTGCGGGTAGTGCGCTGTGCTGCCATCAAACAAGGTGACTGCCCGCCAATCCTCATCGCGTCGATTGAAGGTTCGCCCGAGGTCCACCGCATCGATTTGGAAACGCTCCAGAATCGCATCTTCGGGTTGCGCCAATTGCTGCACCACATCGTACACCCGCGTCTGGCTCTGCCCATACCCGAGATGACGGTTCAAGCGTCCATAGGCGATTGCCGATATGCCGGAGGACGGCGTGGCCCCCAAATCAATGGGGACGCGGTCGGGTTCGCGGTGCTCAATGGCTGCTAGAATGCGCTCACGGGATGTCATATGTAGAAGGATTTCGACATGACGAGTATGCAAATCCCCTGCTTGCTGACAAACGAAATCTCTAGAGCTGGTTAGATTCAGGCGGATCTCAAGTCCATAAAGAGCCAAGGATCAATCCTCAGGTGCCGACACCCTTTTGACCTGCATGTTATTCCTTGCGCAACCAGCCGAGGATTCGCGAATTGGCAATCTGCCACTGGTCTGCGGTATGGGTCATGCCGATCGCCACTCGCGATTCTGCCGAAGGCCCCGGATTCTGTTGGATGAGGGTCACCTCCTCGTCGTTGACGTCACAGACGATGGCGACGTGGCCATAACAGTTGGTTTCGGAGCCGTCAAAAATGAGCAAATCGTCAACGCGCGGCTTGGTGGAAGACGGGTTGGTGTACTGTATGAGATCGCGCTTGGCATTGCGGGTACCGTCCCCTAGTGCCGTATCAAAGAAGTCCTTGGCGTTGCCATAACTGTCAGGCATCTTGTGATGGAGGTGCTCGTAGTAATAGCGCTTCACAAATTCTACACATTGGTATTTCAGCCCCAAATTGTAGCCGTCTGCTGCCAAGTGGCGGCCGTTGGTCGTGCTCACGTCACCATTGTAGTAAACCATGACGTTGTTATAACTATCGACTACTGTGCCCCAGCGGGGGTCCAGTGGCACTTGCGGACGATGCGAAAATCGCCAACCAAACCATGCCACCGCGACCAGACAGGCACCCAGGCCACCAAGGATGAGGCATTTTTTCACGTCAGAGCCTCCAATTTCAGGTCGGCAGCGATGGCCTCCAGCACGTCGAGTTCGGGGCGGAAGTTGGCTGCGTGATACGAGCTGCGCACCAGCGGCCCGCTGGCGACATGCCGGAAGCCTTTGGAGAGGGCGAGTTGCTTTAACTCCTCGAAGACAGATGGGTCGATGTACTCGATGACCGGTAGGTGTTTGGGCGAGGGGCGCAGGTATTGGCCAAGGGTCAGGACGGTGACGTCATGGGCGAGCAGGTCGTCCATTGCCTGGCTGACTTCCTCGAGGCGCTCGCCGAGACCGAGCATCAGGCCGCTTTTGGTGGCGACTTTGCCGTGAACCATTGCCTTGGCCTTTTGAAGGACCGTGAGGCTGCGCTGGTATTGGGCGCGGGATCGCACCAGCGGGGTGAGGCGGGCGACGGTTTCGAGATTGTGGTTAAAGATGTGTGGGCGGGCATCCATCACCAGAGCCAGCGCCCAATCGCGGTCATTGAAGTCCGGGACAAGCACTTCAATGATCGTTTCGGGATTCAATTCGCGCACCGCCCGGATCGTCTGTTGAAAATGTTCGGCACCACCATCGCGGAGGTCGTCGCGGGCCACGGCGGTAATGACTACGTGGCGCAATTTCATGCGCCGCGTCGCTTCAGCCACCCGCTGGGGTTCATCCGCTTCCAGTGGGTCAGGGCGGGCAGTCTTGACGGCACAAAACCCGCAGGCACGGGTGCATTTCTCCCCGGCAATCATGAAGGTGGCGGTGCCGTGGCTCCAACACTCCCAGCGGTTCGGGCATTGCGCTTCCTCGCATACCGTCACCAGTTTCAGGTCGGTCACCAGCGACTTAGTGGACCAAAACGTCGGGTCGCTCGGCAGTCTGACCTTGATCCACGAAGGCTTCTTCTCCCGATGAAGAGACGGATCGAATTCTTGCTTTGTGCCACAGCCACTCATTGGGCCGCCACGCTAGCCGCGGAAAGTACCCGCGCAAAGCCCAAAATCGCCGAGGCCAAAATCGCGCGGAAAATTTCCAAAAGGGTGGGACTTGCGGGATTCGGAACGGATGCAACGACAGTTGCCAAATGTCGTCTGAAGGGGTGAGCAGGCGAGGCATGGAATGAGTGGTTCAGGTGGGACCCAGTGGCACTGTCGCAGACCGGAGGCGCTTAGATGAGCTGGCGACGAGACGTTGCCACCACGGCTTGTTGCGGAACACCGCAGCCACGGATTTGCCTGTTTCAAACAAAGGCGGTGGACGGTGACGGTAGGATGAACGGGAAAACTTGTGGAGAAATCCGCTGGTTTTCCGCGTATTTTTTTGCAAACATCTCTCACCCGCTCGAAACTGAGCCCTAGCCCCGTTCTCATGTCCGAATCCAACACCCCACCCGTGCCTCCGGTTGCCATTCCTGAGTCCTTGCGTCGGCAGCTCGAGGCCTTCCGTCGTCACCTTTGGCGGGTGAAGGTTTTCGAAGCCTTTGCTGCTGGCGTAGTCGGCCTCCTCGTTTCATTCCTGCTCGTCTATGGCTTGGACCGGATCTGGGTCACCCCGGCCTTGGTGCGACTGGCCATCCTGATTGGCGGTACCTCGCTGTTTGCCGTGTTTGCCCCATTTTGGCTCCATCGCTGGGTTTGGCGGCATCGCCGGGAGGCCCAACTCGCTCGATTGATCGCCCGGCGCTTTCCTGGCTTGGGCGACCGCCTGCTCGGCGTCATCGAACTGCAAAATCAACGGGAAGATGCGGACTCGCTCTCGCCTCGCTTGCGGGCTGCGGCCATGGAAGTGGTGGCTGCCGAGGCGGGTTGCCGTTCGCTGGATGATGCCTTGCCGCCACCCCGCCAGCGGCGCTGGGCGCTGGCATTGCTGGTGCTTACGGGAGGCGTGGCTGCGGTCCTCACGCTGACGCCGCGTGCAGGGATCAATGCGTTCAAGCGCTGGTTGATGCCGTTGTCGGACACCGAGCGATACACCTTCACGCGTTTGGAAAACCCGCTAGGGTATTTGGCCGTGCCGTATGGTGAGGCGTTTGAGGTTTCCCTCCGGCTATCGAAAGATTCTGAGCAGCACCCGGGAGCTGCGAGTGGCCGCTACGGCCTGCAACCCCCGGTGCATGCAGACATTGACGGCGATGCCTATCATTTTTCCTTTCCCGGCCAGCAGGATCCGGGCACGGTGGTTTTTCGCATAGGCGACGCCCGACACGATCTTAAAGTCGAGCCGTTGCAACGACCATCGGTCAAGGCGGTAACCGCCAGCATCACTCCACCCGCCTATCTTTCGATTCCCGAACAAACCGTCGATCTGAGCAATGGCGTGCTCAGCGCCGTGGAAGGAAGCCGCGTCCGCATCAAGCTGACGACCAACCGGGCGTTGGCGAACGCCACCTTCGGACCAACCCGTGCCTTGCTCGCCACTGAGGCCGGCACAGGCAAACACTCTGCGGCCGCCGGAGCCGCTGGAGACGCAGCCGCAGGATCTGCTGGGGATCCGGCCGTCGCAGGATCTGCTGGGGATCCGGCCGCAGCGGGCGATTCACCGCCGCCCTACACTCCGTTGACGGGGGCACTCACACCACGCGAATGCGATTCGGTCACACCGGATTTCGAGATCGGCAAGGTGGCATTTGAGATTCCATTTGCGTGGACGGACCAATACGGGCTGGCTGGAGAGGCCGGATTCCGTTTGCGGGTGGACGCCTTGGCCGACGCTGCACCGACTTGTTATTTGCAGGGCATCGAGCGCCAAAAGGTGATGCTGCCCGAGGAAACCCTTGATTTTGAAGTGCTTGCTGAGGATGACTTTGGGATCAAGCTCGCGGGCATCGAGTGGTCTGGGGAGTTCACCAAGCCAAGTGCCGATGCTCCGGCCAAGGGCGAGATGAAATTGGTCGAGGGGGCCTCGCAGCAACAGCGTGTGTCCCGTCCGGCTGCTTTTTCGCCGAAAGCCTTCGGCATCACGCCGCAGAAAATCACGTTGCGCGGCTTTGCCGAGGACTATTTCCCGGGGCGCCCCCGGGTGTATTCCGAGGCGGTCACAATTTTTGTGCTCACCCGTGACGAGCACGCCCAGTTGCTCAAGAGCCAATTTGATCGGGTCATCACCGAATTGGAAGATTTGGAACGCCGTGAGGAGGGCCAGTTTGATGAAACCCAGCGCCTCGATGAACTCACCGGCGACGAACTTCAGAAAGAGGAAAACCGCAAGCGCCTCGCCGCCCAGGAACAGGCGGAAACGGAAACCAACCGCCGCATGGACGATCTCACCGCGCGCACTGAACAACTCATGAAGGATGCCGCCCGCAATGGCGAAATCGACAAAGCCACCCTTAAGAAGATGGCCGAGTCACTCAAATCCATGCAGGAACTTGGCAAGCAAGACATGCCCAAGGTCCAAGGGAAAATGGCCGATGCCCAAGAACAATCCAATACCCCGGAAAAAACTTCCAAAGATGTCGATCAAGCGAAAGAGGAACAATCCAAGGTCGTCGATAAAATGAAGGAGGCCATCGATAAGGCGAATGATGCCAACCGCCGCATGGAGGCCGGCACCTTCATCAATCGCCTGAAAAAAGCTGCCACCGAGGAGGAGGCAGTTGCCGGTTCTTTGATCGAGGCCTTCACCAGCCTGCTGGGCAACAGGCCCAGCGAAAACGACCCCAAGGACGCCCGCTGCATCAAGGAAGCCAATCGCCAGCAGACCGATACTGCCGGGGATGTGCGTTGGATTCAGGAGGATTTGGGTCACTATTTTGCCCGAACCGAGAAAGACGTCTTCAAGCAGATCTTTGACGAGATGAGGGAGTCCAAGATTGATGTGGGGATGGAGGATGTCCGCAACCGACTGCGCGACAACCACGCCTACTACGCCACCGAGGGGGCCAAACAATGGGCCGGTAAACTCAGCGAGTGGGCCAAAAAACTCGAAGGCGAAATGAAAAAGGATCAGCAGGGCGGCGGCGGCGATGGCGGTGGAGCCAGCCCCGAGGATGATGATTTCGAGTTCATGCTCCGCGTCATGAAAATGATCCAATCCGAGCAGGACCTCCGCGCTCGGACCCGAGCCCTCGAACAATTTCACCGCGCACTCCCCCCTGTGCCCAAGCCTGCCGCCGCGCCCAAACCATGAACATCATCCACTTCACCAACGTGGCCGCCGCCATCGCTTTGGCTGCCACCGCCTGCCACATCTGTTTCATGCCGATGCCACGGCCGTCTACCACTTCCGCTTCGCCGACCA
>JBAXCM010000283.1:0-6245 GCA_037141475.1 Verrucomicrobiota bacterium
TCTCTTCTCCCTAACCGAAGAAACCCTCGCCAACCTCAACACCGCCAACACCGAAGAACCTCGCCGCTTCGGCGAAAAAAACGGCGCCCGCATTCTCTCCGCCCTCCAATCAGCAAAGATCAAGCCGCTCCACCGCTGGCTCTACGCCATGGGCATCCGCCAACTCGGTGAATCCGCAGCAAAGGAACTCGCCCGCCTGCATCTCAACCTGACTGAATTAGCCAACTCTCCGATACTCGCCGAACTGCTCCGCGACACCCGCGCCGATGCCAAAAAGAAAAATGAATTTCTAACCAAATACGCGATCACTGGCGACGTCGGTCCGGTAGTCGCTGAAGCCATCAGTACCTTCTTCAAATCCGCCGCCGGCCAGCAAGTCCTCGAACGATTCGCCCAACTTGATATCAATCCGCTCTCTGACAATTACCTGCCGGTTCCTGCAGCGGCCGACCTAACGGGCAAGCCGCTTTCCGGCAAGACCTTTGTCATCACCGGCACGCTGAGCATGGATCGCGACGCGATGAAGGAGCTCATTGAAGGCCAAGGCGGCAAGGTTAGCGGGTCCATTTCTGCCAAAACCCACTACCTCCTCTGCGGCGAGGGCGGCGGCTCAAAGCGCGACAAGGCCGTACAACTCAACGTGCCGATTCTCGACGAAGCCGCGCTGCAATCGATGATCGCGGGATTCTAAAGCTGGAACACAGGCATCCTGCCTGTCATGGAAGACGGGCTTTCAGCCTGTCGTTTGATCAGGATCAGCACCGATACGATTCGGGCGGTCCCAGATAGCCCGAGTTTCTTAGATGGTCGTTAGATTGCCATTTTTGTGCTTTTTCTGGCATATTTCAGGCTGTTTTTGAGCCTCTAAAACTTAACTCGTTGAAAATCGAAGAGTTAGCTTTTGGCGTTCAAAAAACAGCCTGAACGATGGCCGAAAAATGACAAGAAAATCGGGATCCTAGAACGATATAAGAACGCCTGCTAAATTGTTAGACATCAATGGACCGGTGGTAGGCAGATCGGGCAGTTCCTTGGCGGGCCGAGTTTTGCTCAGAGGTACTTATCAGTCACGGCACCTTCGCTCGCGCTAGTGACTAACTTGGCGTACTTGGCGAGCACCCCGTGGGTGTAGCGGGGAGCTGGCTGGACCCAAGCGGCCCGGCGGCGGGCAATTTCCTCTGGGGAAAGGAAGACGTCGATGCGGTTGGTGGTGGCATCGATGGTGATTTGATCCCCTTCTTCGAGTAGGGCGATCATGCCACCGACAAAGGCCTCAGGGGTGATGTGGCCGACGACAAAGCCATGGCTACCGCCGGAGAATCGTCCGTCAGTGATGAGGGCGACGTCCTTGCCGAGACCCATGCCCATGACGGCGCTGGTGGGCCCGAGCATTTCGCGCATGCCGGGGCCGCCCTTGGGGCCTTCCATGCGGATGACGATCACATCGCCTTTGCGAATGAGTTTGGCGAGGATGGCTTTCATGGCGTCGTCCTCGGAATTGAAAACGCGGGCATGGCCGGTGAACACCTCGCCTTCCTTGCCGGAAATTTTGGCGACAGCCCCGCCTTCGGCCAGATTGCCGTAGAGGATGCGGAGGTGGCTATCCTTTTTGAGGGGATTATCGAGCGGGCGGACGATTTGTTGGCCTTCCGGATACGGCTGGGCGAGTTTTTCGAGATTTTCGCGCAAGGTACGGCCGGTGACCGTCATGCACTCGCCGTGGAGCAGTCCGCCATCCAGCAGCATTTTCATAAGAGGCAGGGTGCCTCCGATGGCGACGAGATCGGACATGAAGTATTTGCCGGAGGGTTTGAGGTCGGCGAGGACTGGCACGCGGCGGCCGACGCGCTCGAAGTCGTCGATGCTCAGATCGATGCCGGCGGCGTGGGCGATGGCGGGGAGGTGCAGCACCGCATTGGTCGAGCCACCTAGGGCGATGAGGACGGTGATGGCATTTTCAAACGCTTCCATGGTGAGGATGTCGCGAGGGCGGATCCCGAGTTGGAGCAAATTGAGCACAGCAGCGCCTGCATCAAAGCAATCGCGCATTTTGTCATCGGAGATGG
Source organism: Verrucomicrobiota bacterium (assembly GCA_037141475.1). Classification (GTDB taxonomy): domain Bacteria; phylum Verrucomicrobiota; class Verrucomicrobiia; order Verrucomicrobiales; family Akkermansiaceae; genus Luteolibacter. The sequence goes on from JBAXCM010000283.1 coordinate 2,067, forward strand.
CGTTCTGGGATGAGCTATTCGGAAGGGACATGCCGAGCGCCTCGATGGCGCTGCCCATGGTGTTGGCGGTGTACATGCCGCCGCAGGAACCGGCACCGGGGATGGCGTGGCTTTCGACGGTTTCGAGTTCGGCATCGGAGTACTCTCCGTTGGCGTGTTTGCCGACGGCTTCAAACACCGAAACAATATCCAAATCCTTGGTCTCACCTTTGATACTGGCACAACCTGGCAGAATCGTGCCGCCGTACACAAACACGGCGGGCCGATTCATGCGAGCCATGGCCATCAGGCAACCGGGCATATTTTTATCGCAGCCTCCAATGGCCACAAACCCGTCCATGCCTTCGCAGCCGACAACGGTTTCGATAGAATCAGCAATGACCTCGCGAGACACCAGTGAATATTTCATCCCCTCGGTGCCCATGGAAATCCCGTCGGAGACCGTGATGGTGTTAAAGATAACGGCCTTGCCGCCGGCGGCGTTGACGCCGTTAGAAGACTCTCGGGCGAGCTTGTCGATGTGCACGTTACACGGGGTCACCTCGCTCCATGTTGAAGCAATACCAATCTGCGGCTTGGCAAAATCGTCCTTCTTGAAGCCCACGGCGTATAGCATCGCACGGCTGGGGGCTCTGTCTGGTCCGTCTAGCATCGGGCTGGAAAACGTGCGGGTGGGGTCGGTCATGGCGCGCCGAGCATTCCGCCCGGCGTTGGTGGAGTCAAGCAGAGAGCACAAGGAAAATCGGCCACAACACGAAGATCAGCGGAATAGCCAGCCTGCTTGCCTCATGTCCATCGGGCACTTGCAGAGGCACCGCTCCCTCAGGAAAATGAAAATTCCAGACAGGTCGGGAGTTGTGGATCGTTTAATCACGCCGGGAATGCCTCCCGGCCGGAACTCCTCCCAGCCTGCGACTGGTTCCGGCACAGAGGCCGTTTTCCCGCGCGTTTGTACCCATGAAACATCAGCTCAAATTCTTCCTACCCGTATTTTTCATAAGCGCTAGCCTGCTGACCGTTGCGGCTGGAGCCCCAGACCACAATTCAAGCGAACCGCTGAGCGCCAAGGCGACCGATGCCGCCGTGACCATGCTCACCTCAAAAATTCTGGAGAGTTCACAATTTGCCCACCAGCAACTCAACGCCAAACTGGCGGACAAGTTTCTCGATCGCTACCTTGATACGCTCGACGGTGCCCACCTGCTCTTTGTTCAGGAGGACCTCGATGAGTTCGCGCGGCAACGCCCGACTCTTGCCGATGCAACTCGCAGCCACGGCGATTCCAGCCTGGCACACGTCATTTTCAAACGCTTCCTCGAACGACTCGACCAGCGGGTTACCTTTGTGACGGGGTTGTTAGGTGAGGGACCTTTGGATTTCACGGCGGATGAGACGTTCTGTTTTGATCGGAAGAAAGCTGCTAGGCCTGCGGATTTGGCCGCCGCCCAAGCCCTCTGGCGCCAACAGTTGCGCTATGACTATTTGCAGGAAAAACTCGCCGGTAAAAAGCCCCAGGATATCGTCAAAACCCTCACCCACCGCGCGTCCCGCAGCGTCGAAACCATGCGCAAGTTCGATGACAAGGCGGTGCTCGAACTCTATCTGGAAGCCCTCGCCCAAGTGTACGACCCCCACTCGGATTACATGGGCCCCGAACAACTCAAGAGCTTTGAAATCGCCATGAAGCTCTCGCTCGTCGGCATCGGCGCCACGCTGCGCTCGCTCGACGGCTACTGCAAAATCATGGAACTCGTTCCTGGCGGCCCCGCAGCCCGCAGCGGCTTGGTCAAGGTGGGCGACCGCATCGTCGGCGTGGCCCAGAAGGAAGGCGACGAATTCACTGATCTGGTGGACCTCCCGCTGCCCCAGGCCGTCGAACTCATCCGCGGCAAAAAGAGCACACCCGTCGTCCTCAACCTTATCCCCGCCAATGCCAGCGACGACAGCCTGCGCAAAACCATCACCCTGATCCGCGAGGAAATTAAGCTCGAAGACCAACAGGCCAAGGCCCAAATCATCGACCTGCCCGCCGGCGACAAAACCCAACGCATCGGCGTGATCGATCTGCCAGGGTTCTACGCTGGTGAGGGCTCTGGCAAAGCCCCTCCGACTTCCGCTTCTGCCGACGTGGCCCGCCTTTTGGCAAAACTGCTGGAGCAACACGTCACTGGCATCATCCTCGACCTGCGGCGAAACGGCGGAGGCTCACTCAAGGAAGCCATCGACCTGACCGGCCTCTTCATTCCCTCTGGCCCCGTGGTCCAAACACGAAACCTCGAAGGTCGCGTGGAAGTCGGTAGCGACCTCGACGGCAAGATCGCCTACGATGGGCCGCTGGTGGTCCTAACTAGCCGCTTGAGTGCCTCTGCGTCTGAGATTCTTGCAGGAGCCCTGCAGGATTACGGCCGCGCGGTCATCGTTGGGGACACCTCGACCTTCGGCAAAGGAACCGTGCAAACCATCGTCCCTCTAGCCAGGGTGATGCAGGGCGAGGGACTGGTCCCCGACTCCGATCCTGGTGCCTTGAAAGTGACCATCAGCAAGTTCTACCGGCCAAGCGGCAAGTCCACTCAACTCGAAGGGGTCAAGGCCGACATCGTCATCCCATCCCTCACCGACGTGCCGGAAATCGGCGAGTCGGATCTGGCTAACCCCTTGCCGTGGGATACCTTGCCCGCTGCCTCCTACAAGGAATCCAACCGCGTGCAAGCAAGCCTCGAAGCACTGCGCAGCCACTCCGAGCAGCGCATTGCCAAGGACCCGGACTTTGCCGATTTAAAAAATGACATCGATCGGTTCCGCAAATTGCGCGCCGACAAAGCCGTCTCGCTCAACGAGGCCAAACGCCAACAGGAAAAGACCGACCTCAAGAAGCGCCAAGCCGCCATCAAGAAGGACCGCCTAGCCCGTGCCGTTGCTCCGCCCGCTGCCTATCAAGTGACGCTCAAAGACATCGACCGCCCCGGGCCCGGCGAGCCGGTGAAGCCCAAGGCCGCCGCAATCGACCCCGATGCCGAAGCTGATGGCGAGGTCGTAGCCGATCCTATCGCGGCACCTGCTGAGGACATTGTCCTCCACGAGGCCGAGCACATATTGCTGGACTACGCCGGCTTGCTCGAGAACCAGCCGGCTGTCTCGCAACGCTGAGGCGGTATGCATGGCACCCGATTTCGACCATGTTATATCATGGTTTGAGATGAATCCATGTTGGCCATTTAGACAAGAACCCATCTAGCCAGAGCAAGTGGCCTGCAGATCTGCGATCCGTTCGACTGTCAGACCGGTGATCTGTGAGATGGCAGCAAGCTCAATCCCGAGCGCCTTCATACCCGCTGCCGCCTTGAGCAATCCCAAAGTTTCACCCTCCGCGCGTCCCTCCGCCCGTCCCTCGGCGCGGCCTTCGGCGAATTTGCCGCTTATCAGCGTGCGTTCACGGCTCACAGCATCCCAGAACGAGTCATAGCGCTCCAGTTGGGCCGGACTGAAACTGCATTCTTCGGCAATACTCATGGCCTTGCGCAGCGGTTCCGTGATCCCCACTTGTTCACGAAATTCCTCCACAGTGGCGTGGCCATGGGTGCCGGCGTGACCGGCTTCTTGCAGGAACTTCAGCCAGGCCCAGCGAAGCTTGCGTGCCTCCTTCGGGCGGGTCTCACGGTATTTGGGCAATTCGATAAACACCAGTCGCAAGCCCTCTAACACCCGCTCCGGTCTGCCCGACTCCACGATCCGGTAGTCGTGATAATAGCTGTCGGGGTCAGGCTCATAAGTGTCGTCGAGGATGCTCAGGCCATACACCGGGCAGAGCATTTCGTAGCGCTCGCCCTTTTCCAATTGGCGCACATAAGCCTTGCTGGCATTGAACAGGACCCGTTGCAAAAATGCGTTGGTCCAGGCCATTTGCATCTCCACGATGAATTGTCGGCCGGAAGCATCCTTGCAGCGCACGTCCACGATCGAGTTTTTGATCAGCGGGATGTCCGGCACCTGTTCGCCGGGTAGGTATTCGAGCGAAACGATGAACTCGCTCTCATTCTCGAAAGGCAACACCCCGTTGAGAAATTCCCGCAGAATCTCCGGGTGCTCACCGAAAATCCGTTTGAACACCATGTCACTGCGGGGATCGAGAAAGCGTGTCATGTGCCTGAGGATTAGCAGCCGGAACTCCGCCTGTCAATG
>JBAXCM010000284.1:0-6241 GCA_037141475.1 Verrucomicrobiota bacterium
CGACCCTGTTGTCACCACTCTGGGCAAAGTCGGGGGCGGCGGGTACGGGTCTGGACTCCTCGACATGCAGCGGGAGAACAACCGGCTCACCAGGGACACCAATCTGATCATCACCGGCCTGCACGAAACCGTCAAAAAGCTCTCTGGCGGAAGGCAGGCAGTATTCGCATAACATCATGTCCACACATATAGCAATCCTCCCCGGTCTATTGTATCCACAGCCCAACAACACCGTCGAGGTGGACAAGGAGGGCAAGTGGACGGCAACCGTCGTGTATCTATGCCATCGGCAGTCGGCCATCACACTCATGCCCCGCCCCGGATCCGGCCACCCTGACATTTCATTCATGTCGCTGATTGGCTCCAACATCGCGTTCGGTGAAGGGGACGTCGCGGAGATTACCTGCAAGTACGCGGGGGTTGAAAAACCTGGAAAAGAGAACGCCACCTATTCGATGGGACTGTCCGTGAACGAGGAACCTATATTGAGTCATCACCGGTACAAGGACTTGCCGCTATACGAGGTCGAGGCTATCAAATTCATCATGGCCGGCAAGGATAAGGACGATCAGGGCAATGTGATGGAAAGCTTTGTTGAAAGTGCCTTGGGCAAGGAGGTTCTCACCAAAATCGAACGTGGGGAGACCGGGTATTACGCACCCAAGGTCACATGGAAAGAGTCGTGGCAGTCGAACAAGGCAATCCAGCCGGCCGATGTCTATCTGATCGGAAAGATCGACACTCCTGACGGACCCGCTCCAGCCCTCGGCTTATCGAGAAACTGGTTGCGCAACGGCGTCACTCAGGAGCAAAGCGGCAAATCCTTCCGTCTCGAAATCGAATGGCTGGGTAGCAATCCCGGCGGATGGGACCCGCACCTGTACACACCATGAACTTGCCTACAAAGAAGCGACCCGGCGATGCCATCCGGGCGGAAGACTGGAACATGCTGCTCGACGCCGTCACCGCCCGAACCCCACGTCCCGGAGTCGGATTGAAGCTGTTGTCCACCGATGGGGGGTTCTCTTACTCGTCACCCTATCCGACAATCCGGCCTCGCGACCATGCTCCATTTTCCGCGATTGCCATCGCCAAGAGCGACACATACGGAAATTTCGACGTGACGATGAAGGAAGGTTGGGTCATTGAGCGGCAGCCGAAAACCGGGGATCATCCCGCAGTGAAGTTCTGGATGCCAGTGGCGGGCGGGGTGGCTCTAAACGCGACGCCAAGGCCGCAACCGGTTGATGTCGGCCGTGGTCACGTCCGCGATATTCCCTCTCATTTGGCCTGTGAAGCGCCCGAGGTAGTCCCTGCAATTCCTGACATGGATCTCGCTGTTGCCCCCGGCACGGCGCGACTCGATGAATTCCTCGGCCACCTGTGCCAGCGTTCTGGTGATCAGCAGATCCTTCCTGTTGGCTTGATAGAAACGGACCGCGTCCGAAATGGCAATCCCACCCGCGGCTCTACGGGCGCTGGCCCACTCGTCGATGGCGGCGGCCAGGGTGACACCGAATCCGATCGCCGTGCGTTCGCAGTGGCGCAACAGTTCGATGTCGCGCTTGGTCGCCTCGTCGCAGGAACTCAGGCCGTTTGTTAGTCGGACGGTGATCTGCTGGGCGATCAGGCGGGCCTCGGCGATGCAGGCGAAGTGGCGGTATTTCCGTTGCCCGCCCTCGTTCCAGTAGAGTGAGAACATGGGGTAGCCGTCCTTGCGATGGACGGTGTAGATTTTCACAGCCGCGGGACCGGTTCCGATCTCCACGACGTTGCTGCGGCGTTTGCGCTTTCGGGTCATCGGACCCGGTCGGCGTGTCAACTTTTCTGGAATTCTTTCTGGAAAACCTGTCGTGGTCGTCCCTGATTCATCACAAGTCGCTGATAATGAGTCACTTGTGAAGGTGCTCCCGCATGATGGCGGACAGGGAGGGATTCGAACCCTCGGTGAGCTTACACCCACACACGCTTTCCAAGCGTGCTCATTAGACCACTCTGACACCTGTCCATAAACGGTCGCGAGGGGAGGCTAGGGGCCGAAGGTGACTTTGGCAATGCCGATTTTGAGGATTCCGCCGGGCGCAGTTGAAATTGCCTGAATTGGGACGGAGTCGATCAGGCCAGCGGGGCCGCCGGCAACTCGCGCCAAGAGACTTCCTTGGCCTTGGACCAGAGTTCTTCAAGACCGTAATAGTCGCGCATTTCTTGATGCATCACATGGACCATCACGTCGATGTAATCCAGGACGACCCAGCGGGTGTCGGCCTTGCCCTCCGTGTTGGCGGGGCGCTGGCCATGCCATTCCTCGACCAAGCCTGAGACGTCGCGGAGGATGGCTCGCAGGTGAGGCATGGACGAGCCGGCGCAGACGACCATGAAGTCGGTGAGGCTGGAAACGCCACGGAGGTCCCAGACGCGGATATTTTCCGCTTGGATTTCATCGGCTGCTTTCGCGCAGGCCTGTGCCAGTAGTGCTCCTTGGATCGCCATAAGTGTCCCTCGCGGGGAGGCCAGAGTAAGCGGCCGGCCCGCCAGAGCAACAAAATTCGTGGTGGATCAGGCCCAGACCTCAGAACCCAGCGTTCGACCTCACTTTCGACAACGGAGCGAACCAGTCGGATTCCCTAAGTGTCGGCTGTGGGCGGCCCAGCAATACCTCAAACAAATGTTACCATGCGAGGACTGACCCCATCGGCAAATGGGGTCAGCAGGTCGCTATAATCCGTTGATTATCAATGCCTAAAATTGGAAGCTTTTCACTATTTTTCAGATGAGTCATGCGGCGACTTATTACCAACTCTATCCGCCCACCCGGCGGTTGCTGCTCGCATGGTAACATTTGAGCTTGCTTGACCCCGTGGCGCTTTTGAGGTCGAACACTGAGTTCTGGGCTTGCTTATGGCTTCGCCCAAGATGCAGGTGATTTGCGGGGTATTGGAGTTAGGCGTTAGAGCAAGGCGGCGCGCAGGATTTGGGCGGGATGGAGTGCGCGGCGGCCGGTGCCATCGCGGATTTGGTGGCGGCAACTGGTGCCGGGTGCGGCGACAAGCGCGTCATCGGGGAGGGCGCGCAGTGCGGGGAACAAGACGAGTTCGCCGATGCTCATTGAGACCTGATAGTGTTCGGTTTCGTAGCCGAACGAGCCGGCCATGCCACAGCAGCCAGACGGGATGACGGTGACCCGGTAATTTTCCGGCAGGGAGAGCAGGCGGACCGTGGGATTGAGGGAGGCGAGGGCCTTTTGGTGGCAGTGGCCATGGAGGTGGATGGTGCGCGGCTCGTGAGTGAAGAGCGAGGCATCGATGCGCCCGGCGGTGAGTTCGGCAGCAAGGAATTCGTCGAGCATCAGGCAGTGCGGCGCGAGCTGGCGGGAGGCCTCGCGCAGGGTGGGATCGACCAAGACCGGGTATTCATCGCGGAAGCCGAGGATGGCCGAGGGTTCGATGCCGATGAGCGGCTCGGTGTCTCTGATGATGGGCGCGAGGAGCCTTACATTTTCGTTGGCGAAGGCCTTGGCGCGTCGCACCAGGCCCTTGGAGAGGGAGGCGCGGCCACTCTCTGTGTGGACGGGCAGGCACACCTGATAGCCTAGCAGCTCCAGCAGTTCGACGGTGGCGATGCCGACGTCGAGGTCGTTGAAATCGGTGAATTCGTCGCAAAACAGGTGGATCCGGCCGATGGTTCCGCGCGGGGATTCCAGAGGCGTGCGATTGGCGAACCAGCGGTGAAGCGGGGTGTGGTTGAGGCGCGGTATCGTGCGGTCGGGGTGGAATCCCAGGAATCTGTTAGCCAAGCGGCGGAGGGCGGGTGTTTGGAGGATGGAGTTGTAGAGGCATGGTGCGAGTGAGGCGAGGCGGGCGCTGGCGGCGAAGTGGGCGACGATCCACGAGCGGAAGGGCACGCCGTGGGCGTCGTGGTAATGTTGCAGGGCCTCGGCCTTGAGTTTGGCGACGTCAACGCTCGACGGGCATTCGGACTTGCAGGCTTTGCACGACAGGCAGAGGTCGAGCACCTCCATGGCTTCGGGGCTATCGAACGGGCGGTTGGAATCGGCCGGATGGTTGAGGATTTGGCGCAGGATGTTGGCTCGGGCACGGGTGCTGTGTTTTTCCTCGCGGGTGGCCATGTAGCTCGGGCACATTGTGCCGCCAGCGGTCGGCCCCTTGCGGCAATCGCCGGAGCCATTGCATTTTTCGGCTGCGCGGACGACTCCGGCCGCCTCGCTGAAATCGAACACTGTGTTGTACTCCGGTGTGTTGTGCCCGGCTTGATGACGCAGCATCTGGTCCATCGGTGGGGTGTCGACGATTTTGCCGGGATTGAACACGCCTAATGGATCAAACAGCGCTTTTACCTCGCGCATCAGGCCGTAGCAATGGGTGCCGACCATCAGCGGGATGAACTCGCCGCGCAGGCGTCCGTCGCCATGCTCACCGCTGAGCGAGCCGCGGTATTTTTTTACTAACAGGGCGATATCGGTGGCGACGTCGCGGAACATTTTAAGGCCGGCTTGTGTTTTGAGGTCGAACAACGGTCGGGTGTGAAGTTCGCCGGAGCCGGCGTGGGCGTAATAGACGCAGCCGATGTCGTACTTGTTGCGCAGCAGTTCGTCGAATTCGGCGATGTAGGCCGGCAGGTCGTGAACGTCCACGGCGGTGTCTTCGACAACCTCGCGCGGTTTGGCGTCGCCGATGACGTTGCTCATCAGTCCTTGGCCGGCGCGGCGCAGTTCCCAGACTTTGTCGCCCTCGGCATCCCACAGAACCGGCATCGCGTAACCGTAGCCAGCCTGCTGCCAAGCAGCGGTCACTGCGGCCACCGCGGCTTCGGCTGCGGCGCGGGTGTCCCGGCGGATTTCCACCACCAGCACCGCGCCGGGATCACCGACCACGAATGAGCGGTTGCGTGCCTGGGAAAGGTTGGCGCGGGTGCATTCGAGGATGTGGCGGTCGATCAACTCGCAGGCGCTGGGGCCGTGTGGCAGGGCTAACAAATTAGCCAGAAGCGACTCGTGGATCGAGGTGAAATGGCCGCATACCAGCGCGGCGTGGGGTGGCGGCAAGGGTGAGCAATCCAATTCCAGCTCGACGGCGAAAAACAAGGTTCCTTCTGAACCGGCGATCAGGCGGCAGAAGTTGAATGGACGGTTAGACTGCGGGTCGAAGGCGTCGGCGTCCATCAAGAGGTCCAGCGCATAGCCAGTGTTGCGGCGGGGGATCGAGGGCAGGGGGAAATTCCCGGTGATCTGGCGGCGGTTCTCCGGGTTGGTTAGGAGAGCGCGGATTTTCTGATAGATCCGGGTTTCCAAGCAGTCGGGGCCATTGCATTTGGCGGTGAACTCGTCGCGGGTGAGCGGGCCGAAGGTGGCTTCCGAACCGTCGCTGAGAAACCCTCGAGCGGATATCAGGTGGTCTCGGGTGCTGCCGTAGATGATCGAGATGGAGCCGCAGGAATTGTTGCCGACCATGCCGCCGATCATGGCGCGGTTGGCGGTGGAGGTTTCAGGGCCGAAGAACAACCCGTCGCGGGCGATGGCATGGTTTAGTTCGTTGCGGACCACGCCGGGTTGGACGCGCACCCGGCGGGATTCGCGGTCCACGCTTAGAATGTTAGAGAAACCGGGGCCGATATCCACGATCCAGCCGTTGCCGACGCATTGGCCGGCGAGGGAGGTGCCGGCGGCGCGGGGGATCAGGCTGAGGTGGTTGCGGTTGGCGAAGCGGATGATTTCGCGCAGGTCGGTTTCGTTAGCCGGAAACACCACGCCAGCGGGCAGTTCTTGGTATTCTGAGGCGTCGGTGGCGTAGAGTCGGCGGAGGGTGTTGTTGGAGTGCGCGGACATGTTCGCGATTTTGATTCTGGGTGACATGTCGCCCAGATCCAAAGCGGTGTCATGCCGCCGCGCTCCAAAATCATCGCTCATTGGCCTTGTATTGCGGCTGCCGATGAGGGCTTCGGGGCAGATCGGCGGCTGACCAGATGAAGGTGGAAAGGGCTTGGAAATTCGCAGAACTCATGCTGTGTGACTGGGAGAATGAAGAGAAACGGGCTCAATATCGATGTTCAATTTTGACGGAGCATGACTATCCGGGATGTTCATCGGTGCCTTGGATGAGGGCGATGAAGGCGTCTTCCATGGTTGGTTCAGTGTCTGCGGGGGTGGCGGCGAGGGTTTTGAGTTGGTCCGGGGTGCCTTCGGCGATGAGTTTGCCGCGATAGACGAGGCCGATGCGGTCGCAGT
>JBAXCM010000285.1:0-6222 GCA_037141475.1 Verrucomicrobiota bacterium
ATGAAGGGGCCGAGTCCTTGCGTGGATCGTGGATCGTGGATCGTGGATCGTGGATTATGGATCGTGGATTATGGATTGTGGATCGTGGATGGCCCGGCGCATTTTCTATCATTCATCTTCCACCCACGATCTCTTCGCTGGCAGCCTCACTGCGCCGGCGTCACGACAAGGCGGACGAACAGCTTGCCCATACCAGTTGGCAGGGTGTAGGCAACCGAGGTGGTGTTGTCAGTGCCGGTCACGTCCGTCCACGTCTTGAGGTCGGGCGAGGTTTGGATCTGCCAAGTGCCGCTGTAGGCCGGATCCTTCGGCCAAGTGATTGTGTTAGTCCTATCCAAGCCGGGCATCGGCGTGGCCGACGAACCCGTCTGGCCCATGAAGTATTCGATGCCATTTTGCACGCCGTCATTGTCGTAGTCCTGACTCGGGGATTGGCCGGGCGCGTTGGTGCTGGCCCAAGTGGAATAGGATGGTGAGCCAATTCCTGCATTAAAAATGGCGTCTATTGCGGATTTGCTCAAGGCGGCATCATAGACTTCGATTGAAGCGATGCTGGCCCAACTAACTGACCAGCCCGGTATGTTGGTGCCATCATAGATGAATCCGACGGTCATCGGTTCTCCGCGCGTTCTAAGTGAACCGCTGCCGCTCTTCAGCAGAACCTTATCTGCGTAGTAATTGATAGTAACGCCATCGTAGGTTGCCACGATGCTATGCCAGGCACCCCTGGCTGGAGGATTGGCATTTCCGAAGTTGATTACGCCGCTGTCGATATAGCCCCAATCGGGATCATTGGAGTAGTTCAGGATTACCAGATCATAATTAGGACTGGCATTACCCAATCCGATGACGCATTCCTCGGAACCCTGCCAGGGAAGATCGGCGGATCGGTAAACCCATGCTGCTATGGTCCACGGATTGGCACCGGTAATAGCCGCCGGAGTATTGAAGCTTGATGCAAGGCCGTAGCCGGCAGTAATGGCAACGGCCTTGGCACCGCCAACATCCTTGACTTCGGGAGCAGTTCCTGCTCCAGCGATCGTCGTGAACACGCCTCCGGCAGTGCCGGTATTGGTCCAGTCAGTGATAGGCCCGGCAGCCAAATCCTTGGCTTTGAGATCCACGAGTTTGCTGATGGGCAACGGCATCATCTTGAAGTTGATGTCGTTTGCTGAATCTGTAGTCGTATTGATTGCATACAGGTTGGACACAGGATCGGTCACGACATATTTGCCTTTGCTGGCAGAGACATTCACGGTGTCGCCACCCTTGGCGGGGACGGAGTAAGTGCCGTCCGCAAGTGTGTACGTGCTACTTGTCAATAGACCACCCGCGGCGCTGATCAGTACACCCTCAAGTGGAGTGGTGCCGTCTTCAAGGGTGACCTTACCCGTGATTGCCATGTTGATGACACTCACCACGCCGGCTGTGCCGCTGAACCGCTCGTCGTCAATGTGGTCGGCACCCGAGCCGGTGGCACCCCAAGTGCCGGCAGCTTGTGGCGTCGTGCCGAAGAACATCATGCCCACAATTTCAGTGCCGGTGGGTTCCACCTTGCCGCCGGTGTCGATGACCAATTTGCCGGTATCGCTGAGCGAGGTGCCATTGACGGCGAGGATGCCGCCGCTAACGGTAGTCGCGCCGGTGTAGGTGTTGAGGCCGGTGAGCGTCAGTCTGCCGGGTCCGGCCTGGGTCAGGTTGCCCGCGCCGGAAATGACTCCTGGCAAGGTTTCGTCGGCCGAGTTGTTCAAGGCCAAGGTGCCGGCGGTGAGCGTCGTCGCGCCGGTGTAGGATACCACGCCGGTGAGCGTCAATGTGCCGGTCCCGCCTTTGGTCAACTTGCCCGGGCCGGAAACGTCGCCTGGGAGCGTTTGGTCCACCGCGCTGTTAAAGGCCACTGTGCCGGCGTTGAGTGTCGTGGGGCCGGTGTAGGTGTTGGGGCCGGAAAGTGTCAAGGTGTCCCCACCCATCTTGTTCAAGCCACCGGCTCCGCTGATGGCACCGCTGCAAGTCAGGCCGTAACCGGTGTTGCAGGTGAGGGTGGCGTTCAAGGTGATAGGGCCGCTCCAGGTGGCACCCCAGCCGTTTTGACTGTAAAGCGAGCCACCGTTTACAATTAGGGTGTTCGACTCGGTGTATCTGTCAAACTCGATCATGCCACCGTTGAGCGTTACCGTTCCCGTTCCCAGAGCCCCCCGACAGTCCGGACTGATTCCGGCGAACATGCCGCCCAAATGAAGCGTGCCGCTGTTCACGATGGTTCCGCCGCTGTAGGTGTTGCTGACCACAGTGCCAGTGCCGCTGACCAAACCATCGATTTTCAGCGTTCCTGCACCGGACTTGGTGAGCGAGCCCGTGCCGGCAAGTGGTCCGCCACTGAAGGTGTAATTGCCGGATGCTGCGCTGACGGTGGTGGATTGCGGTTCCATGCCAGGATTGATGACGATTGTGCCGCCGGCAGTCTTGTTGAAGATCACATTGACGCCCGTGAAAAATGTATTAGGCAAACCGGACGTCTGTCCGAGCCAGTTAAAGGTGGAGAGGTTCCAGTCTCCACCGCCAGCGATATTCCATAACAAGGTGGACTCAACTGGCAGATACTCGGCCGTGACGGTATAGACGTTGGTGATCGATGAATCCTGCGAACGGACGGTATAAACCACCGGACCGGCGTCGAAGCCCGGGATGGGGAGGTCACCGGTGTTCCGTTGGCTGCACGTTGCCCCGGAGGACAAGACAAAGTCAGGTGCGAGGGATGCCAAATTCGTCCCACTGGGCACGAGCCAAGTGATGGTGGCCGAGTTGGCAGCAACCGTGCCAATGAGGGTGCCGCTCCCGGTGACGTTGGTCCCGAAGGATGTAATATACGCGGCCGACTCCATGGATCCATACGACACCGTGCCGGTGCCGTCAAAGTAGGCACTTTTGAAGGTGGCAGCAGATGCAAGCGAGCCGTAGGTGCCAGGGTTGGTCATTGTTATTCCGCCGAGGGTCAACGAGGCGACGGGGTGGTCGCCGGTGTAATTCAAGGCGACCTTGGCGCTGGTTCCGATGCTCAGGGCACCGCCGTTGCCGAGGGAGGCAGGGTTTTTGCAGACCACCTTGCCGCTGTTGACGATCGTGGGGCCGAGGTAACTGTTCGCGGCTGAAAGAGTCAAAGGGGCTCCCTGTTGGTTATTATAGCTGTCGTAGGTAAATCCTCCCGGCCCGCTGATTTCGCCACCGAGCGTTTGGGCGTAGCAGTAAAAATCGGTTCTACCAAAGTAGGAGTTGGCGGCCAGGTAAATGGGTCCCCACCAGCCGCCATCATTCCAACCATTCCATTCCCAATACCTTCCTCCGTTCAGAGTGAGGGTGCCGCCGGTGGCATGCGCCCTATATGCCTCGAGGGTGGCACCGCTTTCCACGGTCACATTGGGGATGGTGAAGGGGGCAGCGTTGGGAGAAAACCCGGTTTCCGCAGCATACAAATACAGCGTGCCGCCATTGACCGCGATGCTGCTGAAGTTGGCTGGCGTGACGTTGAGTTGCAGTGTGCCGCCGCCGCTCTTGGTGAGCGAGCCAGAAGCAACGGGGCTTCCGCTGAATGCATAGGTGCCGCCTGTGGCGCTGACGGTGGTGGATGCCGGCGACATGCCGGACGCGATGGTGATCGTGCCTCCGGCAGCCTTGTTGAAAGTCACGTCGTCGCCGCCGGCAAAGATCGTGGCACCTCCGGTCCAGTTTGCGGTCGTGCCATCCCATGCACCACCGCCTGCCGCGGCCCAGGTGAGTGCGGCCGCATGCACGCTGCCGGCGGCAAGTCCCGCCGCCACGGCAACAGCGAGGGCGGAGTTTTTGAGGGCAACTCGCAGGGGGTTGCAGATTCGGGTGGAGTGCACGATTCTCATGGCGATTTTTGTTTACTTGTTAGCGGGTTATGGGGAGGAATGCGATCGTTTCAGCGCGGACTTCTGCATCTCGGCCGTCAATGAGCAAACGGCTTCAGGTTCCGACGTCACCACCTAGCGGTGAAATCTCGCTGCAGCACAAGGAATAATTTTTTGACAACTGATTCTAACATTGTTGCAGTGCGGGGACGATGCAAGCGTTGCTGCCAGTCGCACCGGCCAACGGCTTTTCAATCACCGGATCGGCGTGAAGAGCCCGTGCAGGGAATGTTGCAGCGACGGCAAACGTTCATCCGTGTCTGCCTTGCTTGCGGCGATTCATGCTTCGGTCTTGGTGATTCATGCTTCGGCTGCGCAGCATGTTGGTGATGACGAGTCTTCTTACTTCAAGTCGTCAATCTTGTTAGATTCAAGCCAATGAAGTTGTTTCTCATTCTTGTGATGTTTGATCTGCGTCAAACATTGTGCTTGTCCGTGTTCATGACGCCTACCGAAGATCAGGTGAGAGACATGATTCATCGAGGTACCGTTGATCCTACAACCACACCCCAGCCAAGTGCCACAACATCCTCAATTACCCCCTCGTCGTCGCCCTGCCAACAGATGACCTACCAATGTGTTTGGACGAGTTCAGGCGCGGCCTCGGTGGATTGCAGGGCGGCGAGGTGACCGGCGATGCTCAGGGAGTCGCCGGGCAGGATGAGCCCGGGCCGGATATCTGCCAAGGGCTGAAGCACGAAACGGCGTTGGGTGAGCCGTGGGTGAGGGATATCCAAGCCGTCGCTGGAATGGGTGGCGTCGCCGAAGTACAGCAGGTCGATATCGATGAGGCGCGGGGCATGGCGGGTGGTGCCGCGGTTGCGGCCGAGGGTCATCTCGATGGCCTGGGTTTGCTGAAGCAATTCGGCGGGGCTGCCATCGTAGTCAATCTCCACGACGGTGTTGAAAAAGTCCGGCGAGCCGTCCGGGCAAGCTAACGGAGACGTCTGATAGACCGGGGCCTGCAGCAATGCGGTGCCGGGGCGGGAGAGGCGGCTGAGCCACTCGCGGGCGGCTTGCAGGTTGGCTAGGCGCGGGCCGAGGTTGGAGCCAAGGGCGATGCCGGCGCGTGGCATGTTAGGACTTGAGATTGAAGAGGTGATCGATGCCGCCGGCTTTCTGAACGCGGGTGTTGGCGTCTTTGACTTTGGCCGAGGGGATGATCAGCGGCCGGTTGGAGCCGAACAGCTGGATGACAAAAAACTCCGGTGGGTTTTGCGGATAGAGGAGTTCGTAGGCATGGGCGAGATCGCGAACGGTGGTGCCGTTGATGGTATCCACGGCAAAGCCCGCGAACCCGTCTAACTGACTGGTGACCGGATCGCTTTCAATGCGGGTGAGCACCACAATGTCCTGGCGCTGTTGAAAAATCCCCTTGTGAACGTAGTCGGAGTAAAGTCGGCGGACGTTGACGTCGTCGAGCTTCTGGCTGGCGAACAAGTTGGTATCGAGGGGTTGGAAGACCAGGCCGGCAAAGACGATGTAGCGGGGTTTGCTTTCATAATCGATGGCGAACATGCGCGACCACTTGAGGGGTTTGAGCACGATTTGCACGTCCTTCTCCTCCCCTTTGCGCAGAAGGCGTACGGTGATCTTGTCACCGGCAAATTTGCGCTCGATGATTTCGTGGAAATTGACGTTTTCGCCATCGATGACCACCGTGCCTGCGCTGTCGATGGGCAGTCCTTCGATGGACATGAGGATGTCGCCGGGCTCGAGGAAGCCATCGGCGGAACTGGTGGCGATGACGTTGGTGACGAGCACACCTTGGTCGTCATCGGGGCGGCCGAGGGCCTTGCGCATGGCTGGATTGAACAGTGGAAACTCGGTGCTGCCCAGTTCGGCGTAGTGATCGTAGGAGCCGTCCTCAATGTCCTTGAGGAAGCGCTTCACCACCGGCGTCGGGATGATATAGCCAGTGTTGTCCGCCTGCCGCAATCCTTGAAAGGCGACTCCGACAACCTTGCCATTTTGAATGCATGGGCCGCCAGAATTGCCGGGATTAATCGCCGCATCGATTTGCACGATGAGGTGTGAATCAGCCCGTGAGTGCGCATAGGGTTGGAAGTCGATGCGCGATACCACACCGCGGGTCACCGACAGGCGCTCACCACCAATCGGATAGCCAATGACCCGTACCTGGCTTTCCAGCGCGGGCACATCATCGAGCTCAAATGCCGGAAAGCCTGCAAAATCGGCGAAATTCTCCACCGAGAGCAGGGCCAGGTCGCAGTCGTGGGCGATGAATTCGACCTTGGCCGGGTATTTTTTCGGGCTGCCGTAGATATTGATG
>JBAXCM010000286.1:0-6197 GCA_037141475.1 Verrucomicrobiota bacterium
GCGGGCCGCGCTACAACACCAATTACATCCAGTGCACCGGTCTGGGCACCGTCACTGATAGCATGACGACCCTCAAGAAGCATGTGTTTGAGGACAAATCTCACAGCATGGATGAAATTCTATCAGCGGTGGCGAAGGACTTCAAGGGCGAGGAGAAATTGCGCCAATTCATCCTTAACCGGACGCCATTTTTCGGTAATGACGATGAGTACGCCGATTCGATTGCCCTGCGGGTGTATGAGGATTTGTACAAGACCATCGACGGCAAACCCAATACCAAGGGTGAGAGTTTCCACCTCAACATGCTTTCCACCACCTGCCACATTTACTTCGGCAAGGTGATGGGTGCCACTCCTAACGGACGTCTGGCCGGCAAATCCATCTCAGACGGCACCTCGCCATCACACGGTAGCGACACCCACGGCCCGACCGCAGTGATCCGTTCGCTCTCCAAGCTGGACCAGACGAAGTCGGGCGGCACCCTGTTGAACCTGCGCTTTCTGCCCAGCCTGCTGAAGCGGGAGGAGGATATCCTGCGCCTGGGCCAACTCATTAGAAGTTACTTCACCTTGGGCGGCCACCACGTGCAGTTCAATATCGTGGATACCGCCACCTTGATGATGGCCCAACAACATCCCGAGGAATACAAGGACTTGCTTGTTAGAATGGCTGGCTACAGTGATTATTTCAACGACATGAATGGTGACTTGCAGCAGGAAGTGATCGACCGGACGCAAAACGAGGCGTTTTAAACCATCCTCCCCGGCGGCGACAACACCATGGCTGTGATATTCGATGTGAAGCCCTACTCCATCAATGATGGCCCGGGCATCAGGATCACCATTTTTCTGAAGGGTTGTCCGCTGAGTTGTGCCTGGTGCCACAACCCCGAGGGAATGTCGCCGCACCTCCAAAAACTCTATGCCAAAACCAAGTGCATCGGCTGTTCCACTTGTGTCGAAAATTGCCCGCAGCAGGCGCTGCGCCTCACACCTGACGGAATTGTCACCGACACGGAATTGTGCGAGTTGTGCGGCATCTGTGCTGCAGTCTGCCCAACCAAGGCCATCGAAATGTCCGGCCGACAAGTGAGTGTGGAGGAAATCATGAAGGTGATCCGCCGCGAAACCGTCACCATGGACCACTCGCAGGGCGGCGTAACCATCTCCGGCGGCGAACCAATGATGCAATCCGACTTTTTGATAGAGCTACTTGACGCCTGTGGCCGAGAGGGTATTCACCGGGCAGTGGATACCACCGGCTTGAGCAGGCCGGAGACCTTGCTGGAAGTGGCCAAACGCACCGACCTGTTTTTGTATGACCTCAAGCTGATGGATTCGGAGCGGCACAAGAAGTTCACCGGCGTGGGCAACGAGCGAATTCTCTCTAACCTCCGGGTGCTCGCCGATAGCGGCGCTCATATCAACATCCGTATGCCTCTCATCATGGGCGTCAATGCTGATGAAGCCAACCTCCGCCACACCGCCCAATTCGTCGCGGCCCTCGCCGGCCCCAAAAAACACGTCAGCCTGTTGCCTTATCACAACATCGCGGCCCACAAGTACAGCAAGCTAGGCCAGCAGTTTGACGGTGGCGAAATGCAGGAACCCCCAGCTGAGGACCTTGAGATGGCGCGGCGCGTCTTTGCACAGCACGGGCTCGTTGCAGAGGTCGGTGGCTGATGTCGATAGCCATTGCATTGTACCTTGTGAAAGCGACGAACGAGCGGTCCGCATTCTTGGCCGCAAGCGCGAAGAGCGCTGAAATAAGCGTGATTGACCAGCCGCGAATGAGGCATGATGGGTTGGCCAAGCAGGATGCCCGTCCTATTCGAATAAGAAATTCGAACCGCAGATCGGCACAGATGAACCCAGACAAATTGCACAGATCTCTCTGCCCCTGCGTCTATCTACCCTTCATCGCGGCTAAAATCTCTTCTCTTCTGGCTTAATTGAACCGTAATGAACAGGGTGCCCGTCCTCCTACCAGCAGGGAGTATTTGGCGCGCCAGTCGGGGGATTGAGGCGATTCAGCGGAAATATTTACGCTAGATCAAAATTTGGCCCGCAATTTGCTTAAGGACAATCTGACGCAATGGAAATGTTCAAGGGCTACGATCCGGGAGAGTTTTACGACGAGATGTTCGGCGCTGACGGCAGCGTGCGGAGCCACTGTGCGCCGTTGCTTCGACGGTTCAAACAGCTCGACCAGAAGGATTTTTTAGCGCGCAAGGCCAACTCCGAGCTCTACTTCCTTCGCCAGGGCATCACCTTCAATGTCTATCACGACGAGCGGGGCACCGAGAGGATCTTCCCCTTCGACCCGATTCCACGAGTGATGCCCGCCGACGAATGGGAACCGCTCGAAGCCGGACTCACCCAACGACTGGTGGCCCTCAATTTGTTTTTGCACGATATTTACCACGACCAAAGGATCCTGAAGGACGAGGTGATTCCGAGGTGGTACGTCGAGCAGGCGACCCATTACCGGCCCGAGTTTCGCGGCGTCGATGTGCCGGGCGACATTTACATCCACATTTGCGGCAGCGATTTGATCCGCGGTGCCGACGGCAAGTACTACGTTCTGGAGGACAACGGCCGCTGCCCGTCGGGCGCATCTTATTTGCTGGAAAACCGCAATGCCCTCAAGCGCACGTTCCCCGGCATCTTCGATGAAATGGGCGTGCGCCCCGTCGATTCCTATCCGCGCGACTTGCTCGCCATGCTTCACCACATTTCGCCGAGCCGCGATGCCGATCCGGTTTGCGTGTTGCTCACTCCCGGTTGCCACAACAGCGCCTATTTCGAGCATTGTTATCTGGCCCGTGAAATGGGCATCGCCATCGTCGAGGGCCGCGATCTGATTGTCGTGGATAAATTTGTCTATATGCGAACGACCCGGGGGCTCAAGCGGGTGGATGTGATTTACCGGCGCATTGATGACGATTTCATCGATCCCGTGGTGTTCCGCAAAGACTCGGTGCTCGGCGTCCCAGGCCTCATGAATGCCTACCGCGCCGGCAACGTCTCCCTCGCCAATGCCGTCGGCACCGGCGTCGCCGACGACAAGGTCATTTACTACTTCGTGCCTCGCATGATCGAATATTACCTCGGCCAAAAACCAATCCTGCCAAATGTGCCGACGTTCCTCGCGTCCGAACCCGAGGATTTGAAATTCATCCTCGGCCACCTGCCCGAATTGGTGGTCAAGGCCGCCAACGAGTCCGGCGGCTACGGCATGTTGATGGGACCGACGGCCAGTGCCGCCCAAATTGCCGATTTCCGCGATCGCATCCTGGCCAATCCACGCAACTACATTGCCCAACCGGTGGTCGCCTTGTCGCGCTCGCCGACGTGGTGCGACGGGGCGATGGCAGGCCGCCACCTCGATTTGCGGCCCTACATCATCTATGGCAAGGACGTCAAGATTGTGCCGGGTGGGCTCACCCGGGTGGCGCTCACCAAAGATTCGCTCATTGTTAATTCATCACAGGGCGGAGGAAGCAAGGACACCTGGGTGCTCCGCCACTAACATTTCTCATGCTCTCACGCGTTGCCAATACCCTATACTGGATGGTCCGCTACGTTGAGCGGGCCGATAACCTCGCACGTTTGATAGACGTGAACCAACAGTTGCTGCTAGATAGCGAGCGGCTAGACAGCGAGCGGCTGCGTGCTTTCTGGCAACCGATCATCCTCAGCACCGGCGAGGAAGACCTGTTTGGCTCGCTCTACGACGAGGCCGGTAGTAGCGAGGTCATCCGCTTCCTCACGGATGATACCCGCAATCCGAACAGCATCACCTCGTGCATCGGTCTGGCTCGGGAGAACGCCCGCACCGTCCGGGATCAATTATCTGACGACCTGTGGGAGTCGCTCAACGCGCTCTATCTGTTCACCCGCTCGCCGGAAGCCAGCCACCTCATTGCATCGGACCCGCCGCGCTATTACGAAAACATCCGACGCTCGTCGGAAACCTTCCTCGGCATCGCGGCCTCCACCTTGTCGCGCGATGAGGCATGGGAATTCATGGATCTGGGCCGCCATCTCGAGCGTGCCGACAAAACCACCCGGTTTCTGGATGTTTCGAGTTACCTGCCTGGGGGTGAGATGGGAGCGGCGGCTCCCGCAGACCTCCATTGGTCGGCCATTCTTCGCTCCTGTGGCGCTCTGGGGGCCTTTCGCGCCCTCAATCGGGACATCAACGCTCACTCAGTGGTGGATTTCCTGGTGTTCTCCCGCGACTTCCCGCGCTCCGTTCGCTTTTGCATTGAAAAGGCCGACGTCAGCCTGCACCGAATCTCGGGCACCCCGCGTGGCACGTTTTCCAACGACGCCGAACGCGCCACTGGCCGTCTGCTCGCCGAGTTGAATTTTAGCACCGCCGACGACGCCTTCAGCGCCGGTCTTCACGAATATCTCGACTCGCTCCAGACGCGCTTCAACCGGATCGGTGAGGCAATTTTTGAGAGTTACGTGCTGATGCCGGAGCGCATTGAGAGTTGCTTTATGGACCCGGGTCAGGCACTCTCGGCTCTCGCCGCATGGCAGATGCAACAACAGCAACAACAACAGTGAGTGGCCCCGCCGAACTAGCAAGTCCCGGCTCAGGCATGAAGCTCGCGGTCTTGCACCGCACCACCTTCCACTACGCCGCCCCGGTCTCCCTCAGCCTCAACACGTTGCATCTGGAACCGCGGACGTTTCCCTATCAAAAAACCATCTCCTCGCTCATCCGGGTCCTCCCTGCCACCCGATTGCAGCGTTTCACAGATCTTTTCCAGAACCACACCCACCACTTCGAGCTGCCTGAGCCACACGCCAGACTCGAGATTGAGAGCCGTCTGCGGGTTCACAACCTGCCCTTGGCCATCTCGCATGCGAGCCGCTCCGCGGGCCTCGAAGCCCTTGCCGAGTCTGCCGTTCACGAGCGGGTTTGGCCGTACTTGCAGGAAAGCAGCCGGGTCCGCCAGTCCCCCGAAATTTGGCGGCAAGCGCTCGATGTCACCAGTCCTTCGCACTCGGTGTTTGAGCAGGCGGGCGCCTTGATGAATTGGATCCACCGGGAATTTCGTTACGAACCGGGTGCCACAGGGGTCAAAGCCCACTTGGAGGAGTCCTTCGCCCTGAAGCGTGGCGTTTGCCAGGACTTCACACATGTCATGGTCGGCATGTGCCGCAGCGTGGGTGTGCCGGCACGCTACGCCTCCGGCTACCTCTATAACGGACCGCGTGATTCACTGGTGGGGGCGCAGGCATCTCACGCTTGGTGCGAGGTCTATCTGCCAGGTGCTGGCTGGATCGGCTTTGATCCCACAAATAACACGCTTGCCGACGAGCGCTACGTGAAAGTGGCCGTGGGCCGGGACTACGATGACGTGGCACCAGTGGTCGGGTCCTACTCCGGCACCGCCCACTGTCGGTTAGAAGTATGCGTCGAGGTGGAGAAACTCTGAAGAGTCGCTAGATTCCTTGAAAAGCCAAAGTTTCTCGCGTCAGGTCAAGTTTTCTTCTCTTGTGTCTTCAAGTCTTGTGTCTTGTGTCTGAGTCCAAGCCTTCAAACAAGGGGTCGGGAGGCGGCGCTGCGCGGCCCGGCTTATTCTGATAGATATATGGCACTGCGATGATCAGTCCATTCCATTCGGCTGGGTCCAGCACAAAGCGGATCTTGAGTTGGCGAAACCAAGCCGGTAGTTCCGATGCGTGGATCAAGTCAATCTCACGGCGGGTGGCGGGAATTCCGCGGGGGCCGTGGGCTGCCGGGGTCGGGTTCTCTTCGAGCACCCGCAGCTTGCCTTGGCAGTCCTGTCCCCAGCTGCGAAATTTCAGCATGCCATCGGGCCCGGCGGCTAGCAGAGCAACAAAATGGCAGCCTTGGCGGACGTCGCCATGATAGACGGTGACGTTTAGCATGCAGGCCGCGAGGCCCACCGGATAGCGGGCAAGGTTAGCGGGAGAACCATCGAAATCCATGCCGACGCGTAGCGCCGCAACCTCCGCCAGGTGGTGTTCAAAGTAGCTGCGAACCCCGCGCAGGCCATTGCGGGTCGCAGTGCCCTCAGCCTCGGTGGTGGCGCAGTAGTCGTTCAGGCGCTCGTGGAGCCACACCGCCTTGGCGTGCGCATCGCCGGGAGCGGGCACCGCCAGCACGCCTTGCTGGTCCCACCACAGCAGGAATGCCGCCAAGGCGTTCGGAAA
>JBAXCM010000287.1:0-6180 GCA_037141475.1 Verrucomicrobiota bacterium
AGGCATTGATAATCAACGGATTACAGCGACTTACTCAGGAGGACTGACCCCATCGGTCGATGGGGTCAGTCCTCGCATGGTAACATTTGCTTGGAACATGTTTCGCTAGAGATTTGTGCGGCAGCAAATTTTTCCGAGTTTAGCACGGCTGTCTTCTGCCTTGCCTTCCGGGGCTGGCATTGATATTCTCTCGGCCATGATCCGCCCGCGCCGCAACCGCCGCAGTCCCGCCATTCGCTCGATGGTGCGCGAAACCTCCCTCACGCCCGCCGACTTGATTCTCCCGCTCTTCCTGCACGAAGACGCCCACGACACACCCATCGCCTCGATGCCCGGTGTCACCCGCTGGTCGCTCGACGGATTGCTGCGCGAGGCCGGCGAGGCCCATGCCCTCGGTGTTCCGGCCATTGTCCTTTTTCCTAAAATCGAGGAACCCCTCAAATCACCCCTCGCCGAGGAATGCCACAACGATGCTGGCTTGGTGCCCCGGGCCATCCGCGCGCTCAAAGCCGCCTATCCGTCGCTGTGCGTCATCACCGACGTTGCTCTCGATCCCTATAACTCAGATGGCCATGACGGCGTGGTGCAGCGCAATGAACTCGGCGAACTAACCATCCTTAATGACGAAACCGTGGACATCCTCTGCGAGCAGGCACTCTGCCATGCCCGCGCCGGTGCCGATATCGTCGCACCCTCAGATATGATGGACGGCCGCGTCGCGGCGATCCGCCATGCCCTCGACACGGAAAATTTCCAGAATGTCTCAATCATGAGCTACACCGCCAAGTACGCCTCCGCCTTCTACGGACCATTCCGCGGCGCTCTGGATTCCGCCCCCAAGGACGGCGATAAAAAAACCTATCAGATGGATCCAGGCAATTCCCGCGAGGCCGTCCGTGAATGCCTGCTGGATGAAGCCGAGGGCGCCGATATGCTTATGGTCAAACCCGCCGGCCCCTACCTCGATATCATCTCCAAAGTCCGCGATACCTCCACCCTGCCAATCGCCGCCTATCAGGTAAGTGGTGAGTACCTCATGCTCAAAAGCGCCGCCGCCGCCGGTTGGCTCGACGAACGCGCCATCGTCCTCGAAAGCCTCATGGGCATCAAACGCGCCGGTGCTGATATGATTCTAACGTATTTTGCCAAGCACGCCGCAGCCTGGCTGCGCGACTCATGATGCGGCCCACCCCGCCGCGAGTCACTCCGCTTTGTGAAACTTGAGGACCCGTTCGCCCTCTCGATAATAGTTCAGCCGGTCCCGCGCATGAATCTCTAAAAACGCCGGATCCTCACGCAACGCCCGGTGCTCAATTTCGTATGACTCACGCTCCGCAAGTGCGTCCTGCTCCCGTGCGTTTGCCTCCGCCAGTTTGGCTTCTAACTCGTCCAATCGACGTTTTTGCGGCACCGCTGTGGACACCACCACCAAACCCACCGCTATGCACAACACCACAAAAACCACACGCACAGACACTTGGATGATCCGAGCCCGGACCTCCAATCTTCTCACCCTTTCAACCGCCAATCTGCGTCGTGCCATTTGCGCTTGGAAATGAAAAATAAAAAAATCGGCCGATTGTCAAGAAAACTTAATTTCCAGGATAACGGGTAGGTGTTCGCAATTTTCTTCCAAAGTTGCTTGTAGTGTCTTCCAGAGGATGCTAGCAAATATACTTATGAGCGGTCAATCAACGACGGATGGTAAACCGAGCGGCGGTGTGCCGCCTGATCAGCGGTTTCTCGGTATCGATATCGGGGCCGAAACCATCAAGGTCATCGAAGTCCTCCGACAAGGCACCAACCTCCAGAGCGGCCGCCGTTGCCTCGTCGAACACTACAAACAACCCGCTCAGCGCCTGCTCGGAGTGCTTGCCGAATTCGACTGGCCTAGCCTCAGCGGCGCGGCAGTCAGCGGTCGGCTCGCCCGCTTGGTCAAGTTGCCACGGGTGCCCACCAAGCAGGCGCAGACGCGCGGCTTTCGGTTTCTCAACGGCACAGGTCCGGCCACCGTCGTATCCATCGGCGGGCATGGGTTTTCGGTTTTGGAATTGCGCAACGATGGTCCGGAAGTGCTCCGCGAAAACAGCCGCTGCTCACAAGGCACCGGCAATTTCCTCCGCCAACTTTGCGAACGTTTCGATCTAACACCTGCTCAGGCAGATGATCTCTGCGCCGAGGTGCAGAACTCCGCAGCGCTCTCCGGCCGATGCCCGGTGATCCTCAAAACCGACATGACCCATTTGGCTAACAAGGGCGAGCCGCGTGAGGCGATCCTCGCCGGCCTGTTCGACGCCGTCTGCGAAAACGTCATGGTGCTGGTCAAACCTGGTGTCAGCCCGCCGGACGTCGCACTCATCGGTGGGGTCACCCGCTCGCGCCGCATCCGTCGGAGCTTCGCTGGCATGTTAGCACCTCGCGGGATGACTTTGTTAGATATATCACTGGAGGATGTGGAATTTATTGAAGCCCTCGGCAGTGGCCTGCTGGCGGCGGAGACACCGGCACCGTTGCCGCCACTCAGCGATCTGCTGGCAGACGCGGGCCCCACACGTATGGACACTGTGGCGGGCTTGAGCGGCAGCCTGCCACTGGTGCGGCGGATGCCTCCACAGAGATTGCCTGAGCGCAATGGTCATGTGCGCCAGTTGCTGCTGGGGCTGGATATCGGCTCAACCGGCTCCAAAGCCGTGGCGCTCGACGGGGCCACCAGCGAAGTCGTTTGGGAAGGCTACCGACGCACTGCGGGGGATCCGGTCGGCGCAGCACAGTCACTCCTAGCCCAGTGGGTGGAGGAACATTCGAGCGACGGCGTGCTGCGAGGATTCGGGGTGACCGGCAGTGGCCGGGAAATCGCCGGTTCGTTGCTAACAACTTGTTACGGGTTCGAAGCAGTTTTTGTGCTCAACGAGATCGCGGCCCATGCCGAAGGTGCCCGGCATTTTGATGCGCGGGTGGACACAATTTTCGAGATCGGGGGGCAGGATGCTAAATACATCCGTCTGGCGGATGGGCGGGTTGTCGATTGTGCGATGAACGAGGCGTGCAGTGCCGGCACCGGTTCCTTCATCGAGGAACAGGGGAGCAAGTTCCCCGGCATAGACGGCGTCCAACAACTCGGCGCACAGGCCATGCTCGCCCCCCAATGTGTGTCGTTAGGCCAACATTGCTCGGTATTCATGGCCGAAGTGATCGGCGAAGCCGTGGCCTCCGGCTGCGACCAACGCGAAATCATCGCCGGCCTCTACGATTCCATTATCCAAAATTACCTCCACCGCGTCAAAGGCAACCGCTCCGTCGGCTCGGTCATCTTTTGCCAAGGCATGCCCTTTGCTTCCGACGCTCTGGCCGCCGCAGTGGCACGCCAAACCGGCAGTGAGATCATCATCCCGCCAAACCCAGGCACCGTTGGTGCTCTCGGCATCGCATTGTTGACGCAGCGCCTAACCACTTGGCGGGACAATGCCATTTTCGACCCCCAACGATTTCTCGAAGCACGCATCGATACCAAGGAAACCTTTATCTGCCGATCAAAAACCGGCTGCGGCGGCAACGGCAACCGCTGCCGCATCGAGTCTATCAATACCACCGTCAGCGGCCACGGCCAACGCTTCAACTGGGGCGGCGCCTGCGCGCTCTACGACAAGGGCACCCGCAAGCATAAACTGCCCGACCTCTCGCCCGATCCGTTCCGTGAGCGCGAGGCACTTGTCACCCGCTTGATAGATGGACTCGGTACCACACCAGGTGCCAAAACGGTGGCTCTAACCGACGAATTCACCCTCAAGGGGATGCTGCCCTTGTTCGCAACGTTTGTGCGCGGACTGGGCTTTAATCTGGATCTAACCACTGGGGCGAACCATGCCGTGCTCAAGCGCGGCACCCAAGAGGCGAATATCGCGTATTGCGCACCCATGCAGCTTTACCACGGCCTGACCAGCCAGATGGCAGATGCCTCTGAAGTGGAATTTTTGTTGCTGCCGATGCTTCGCAGCCTGCCGCGCATGGATACCGAACCCCACGCCAAAGTATGCCCGGTGGTCCAGGCCAGCCCGTGGATTTTGCGCCAGGACCTCGCCGCCAAGCTCAACGGCCGGGTTCTCTCACCGATCATCGACGTGGGCCTCGGCAATTATAATTCCAGTGAGTTTCAACAAAGCTGCGCAGGACTCGCCAGAATGTTAGGCAAGAGCGAGCTGGACTGTTGGCAACCGGCCTTGCGCAAGGCGATCGAGGCGCAACTGGCCTTTGAGCGGGAGTGCGATGATATCGGCCGCCGCGCACTGGCTTTCTGCGCCGAACAACAGGTGCCGCCAGTAGTCGTGTTAGGGCGGCCCTACACCATCTATAACAAGGTGCTCAATTCCAACGTGCCGGCCATTCTTCGCGAGCAGGGGGCCATGGCGATCCCCGTGGATTGTTTCCCGATACCCGACGATGTGCCGGTATTCGGCGACATGTACTGGGCTCAGGGTCAGCGAATTCTTCGCGCCGCCCATCAGGTCCGTCGCATGCCAGGTGTGTACGCCCTCTATTGCAGCAATTACTCGTGCGGCCCGGATAGCTTCAACCTGCACTTTTTCGCGTATATCATGGACGGCAAGCCGTTTGCCATCATCGAAACTGACGGCCATGCAGGCGACGCGGGCACCAAGACGCGGGTCGAGGCGTTCCTCCATTGCGTTGCCGGGGAAACCGACGCGCCCGCCGGATCTGGCAAGCCACCCAATGCCTTTGCCACATTGCAGCACAACGAAATGAGTGTGTTAGATATACACCCCGATGAGCGCGTGTTGTTGCCGGTGCTCGGGGTGCTTTCCGACGTGTTTGCCGCCTGCCTGCGAGGCCGCGGCTTGCGTGCCGAAACGCTGCCACCGGTGGACGCCGAGGCGTTGCGCATTGGCCGTCGCCTAACCTCAGGCAAGGAGTGCATCCCCGCATGCATGAACCTTGGTGCCCTCGTCCAGCTTATTCAAAATAGCCCCAACCCCAACGAGCGCTTTGTCTATTGCCACCCAGGCAACAACGGCCCTTGCCGCTTCGGCGTGTACAACCTCCTCACCCAACTCGCCCTCGAACATGCCGGCTTGAGTGACCGCCTGCGCATTTGGGCACCCAAGGAAGATGGGTACTTCGACAAACTCCCGCCTGGCTTCGCTCTGCTCGTATTCACCGGCTTTGTCGCCGGCGACTCCCTGCTGGACGCTTTGCTCGAAGTGCGACCCGTCGAAAAGATCAAAGGAGAAGCCAACCAGATCTATCAACGCAGGATGGCCGAATTGCTCGCCCGGTTGCAAGCGCTGGCCAGCACCAATCTGGGAATGGCAAAATCCCTCTGGCAAGTGGCTAGCGGAGAATTGCTGGGCTTGCGCGGCTTATTGGCCGGGGCCGCTCGTGAGTTCGCTGCGTTGCGCGGCCCGGCCAAATTGCCAACTGTGCTCGTGGTCGGCGAGATCTATGTGCGCTCAAATGCATTTGCCAATGACAGCGTCATCGAGCGCCTGGAGGAGCGTGGGATGCGCGTCAAACTCGCGTCTTGCGGCGAGTTCATCGAATACATCGATCATGTGAACCGCCACGACCGCGGCCACAATGGATTGGGTGACCGCATCGGAACCGCAGTGCAGGAACGCATTCGCTCAGTCATCCATCGGGTGATGACACGCGAACTCGGCGGCCACGACCGCACCCCTATTGCCGCCACGATGGCCGCTGCTAAAGGCTATGTGCCCGAGAGCTTTGAATCTGAGGCCATTCTCACGATTGGCGCTGCCCTCCACCATTGGCGGGCCGGAGAAATCCAAGCCGTAGTCAACATCGGCCCACTCGAATGCATGCCCACCAAGGTGGCCGAAGCCCAATTCTTCCACATTGCCCAGCATGAGGACTTGCCGTCACTGACCCTGTCGCTCAACGGCGACGCCATCAACACCGAGACACTCGATAATTTTGCCTTCGAGGTTCACGAGCGTTTTCGCAACCAGGTTTCGTAGCTGCAGAACTCAGGGTTGCCTCGCTGTCCACGAGTGCCGTTCCATCGCGTCAGAGCTCAGGGTTCGACCTCAATAGTGCCACGGGGTCGAGCAAGCTCAAATGTTACCATGCGAGGACTGACCCCATTAGCTGATGGGGTCAGTCCTCCTGAGTAAGTCGCTGTAATCCGTTGATTATCAATGCCTG
>JBAXCM010000288.1:0-6160 GCA_037141475.1 Verrucomicrobiota bacterium
TATCGTTTAACCGTTAATGATGAGTAACTTGAAGTATTTCAAAAAATCCGCCCTGACTTCTGGCGTTCCTGCAAATTGCCTGCTGGCTGCGAGACGAGGAGCCTGATATGCACCGCTGGCCACACCCATAGGCCGAGTAGCGTCCAAAATGCCGACGAGAGCAAGATATGCGCGACATTGTTACACTATAAGTGGAATCTCTTATGTTGATCCATCCCTAACAATGAATGACCATTCAGGCGTTCGAATGATCAACAAGTTCGGATACGCAGGCTCGGTCTTCGCCAACGTCACCAGGCCCTATTACATGTCCTTTGACAGTGCCGGCACCCTCCATCACAGCGGGGCCAGACTGCCGTCGCTGTTGATCTTCGCCTTGGCGCTGCCCTGAGGCGTCACAAATCTCACCACGGCGAGTTGCGCAGGCGTCAGGCCGCTGGCGGATGTGCCGAAGCGCAAGGTGCCCTCGCCCTTTACTATTAGGGACTTTGTCAGATCCCAATCTGTTTTTGAAGAATCGGCGAACGAGATGCCGCCCATTTTGTCCTTGGTGCCGCCGAGATCGATGATGGTCTCGGTTTTCACAGTGAGGGTGCCGAGGGTTTCCGAGCATCCTTGCAGGCAAAGCGAGGCCCGGGGATTCTTGACGTCCTTGTTGAGTGGCAGAGTGGTGATGCATGAATTGGGTGCCAATTGGTTGGATTGTCCCCAGAGCAGGAACGATTCATTCCTGCCGTCGGCCCCGCCCATTTCGATATTACCGGAAAGGGCTTTGACGCCTGCAACCTTGCGCAACACCATGGTGCCGTGGCGGAGGTGAAAGACGCCATTGAAGGTGTTAGGCTTTATACCCCGCAGATTGGACGGATAGGTAACCCAGTTGCCATCGAATCCACCATCCCAGTTGATTCTGCCACCGTTGCCTGTGAGAACGGTATCAACAGCAGTCCCGTTGCCGCCACCGGTGGACCAATCGAGAGTGTGGCCATTGACGTCGAGCACACCCTGTGCCTCGCCACATTGCCAGGCAAACTTCGCGTCGCCCACCAATTTGCAATTAAAGTTAGGGCCGAATGTTCTGGCGATCAGATCCCATTCGCCGCGAATCGCTGTGGGCATCAGGTTGGCTGGTTCCGCGTGTTCGATGAACGCCAAGTCTGCCTGCAGCGCGGGGTTGAGGGGTTCCTGGGTGCTTGGAGTGGTCGGCACACCGGCCTTCTGATCCGGACCGTAAGCCCGCAGCTCAGTGACTTCGACACCCTTTGTCCGGTTATTGCCTAACACAGTCGCGCGAAGATAGCGGGCCTTCTGTGGTGCAAACTCATGGCTGTAGCCCTTGTCCGTCGCCACAGCGGTATTGGTGCTGGCATTGGCAACCGTGGTCCATGATCGGTTGTCAGTTGAGAGATCGAGGAGGTATTGATAGGCCCTGTTGTCATCCGTGTTCCAGAAGGTATGGAGAACGATGCGATTCACATCCAGCACCTTGCCCAAATCCACGGTCACCGCTTGCTGGGCATTGGCCCCGCTGAGGCATTCGTTTTTATCGACCAAGCCATCGACGGTTAGCTCGACGAATTCCTTGGCACCGACGGTTGCATCGACCGGCTTCTTATAGGTGAGGCTGAACGGATCAAAGTCCACCTTGCGGGCCAGCATACGCCATGGAATTCCCCGTTCCTTGCCGCCGGCATCGAAGTACTGGAACGTGACGGTGGCGTCCTCGGTGATGCGGAAGGGCTTGGTAAACTCTGGCGAATTAAGGGTGACCGGGCCGTTGATTTGATAGCGAACGGAGCCGGTGGTGAGGTGTTTTGCGAGGTCGAACGCCAAGGCATTGGCGAAGCGCGGATCTTCCTTGCGCACGGCACCGACGACTTTGACGGTGAACGGGTTGTTGTGGAATTCTCGGATGAGGGTTCTACCCACAGGTTGGCCGCCTTTATCAAAAAGCCGGGCCTTGAAGATGGTGGTGCTGCCGATCTCGGCTTTGCAGTTATGCAGGACGCTTGGATCAAAAACTGGGGAGGTGACATAGGGCATCTCCCAACTCTCGGCGTTCTCAAGGAGGTAGTGAATGGTGGCATCCTTGACGTGGCTGACGAGTTCGGCGTCGAGCACCCCCGTGTACTCATAGACGGGACCGATAAACCCTTTGCCGCCCTCCAGCATCCATTCCTCAAGGTTATGGACGTTGTTGCCGAAGTGCAACTCCATCCCGGTGGCCACGCGGTCAAACTGATCCTGACTGGCGGCGTATCGCTTGGCAAATTGGGGATATGAGTCCGGCACCTTCGAGTTATAGGTGACTTCATTGCGCACCGGTACTTTAAAGCGGAGCACACGCAAGGCGATGTTGCCATGATTCTGCCAAAACACCAGTTCGGACCCAAGCATGCCCGGCGTGACAAACTGATTCTGCTTGCCACTCGGATGCCAATCGTAGAGGACTTCCACCGGATCTCCAATGCTTGGCTCCCAAGAAACCTGGATCACCGGCCTGCCCGCTTTGAGGGTGTTCGCGGTTTCGCCATGTTTGTCCTCCCCATATTTACTGGTGATGTTCCACACCGTGCTAATGACGTCCTTGTCCACACAGGGACATTCCCAGGCGACGGTGCGCTTGCCGTACTTTTTGACGATGGCATTCATTTGGGACACGTGATAGGCAAACAAATCACCGTCATCCTTGAGGTTGTGGTCCTGCATAAACTTCGCGTTGTCGGTGTGCACCCGCGCTTCATCACACCCAATATGAATATAGGGCGAACTGCCGAATACCGCGGCAATCTCCTTGACCATCACATCGAGCGTCTCGTAGATCTTGGGCTGGGATATATCCATCGCCGGGCCTTTGCCAAACGCCTCAGGCATGCGATTGCACAAGTACGTGCAGTGGCCGGGAGTCTCCAATTCCGGCACCAGCGTAACCCCCCGAGCGTCGGCGTATGCCACCAAATCCTTGATGTCCTGGAGCTTCCAGGTGCGCGCCGGATCGCTGGTTTGCGGATATGCCGCGAACGGGAACAAGCAGGCACCGTCATCCGAGAAGTGCAGGCGGAAGTAGCGGATCTTGTAGAAACGGCACATATCGATGACGTCGCGCAGGACTTCCATGCTGTGCTCCTGGCGGGCTATATCCAGCATCACGCCGCTGTATTCAACTGCCGAAGCATCTTTCACGACACAGGCTGGCACGGTCATTTCGCCTTGGCCAGTGATCTTGAGACTTTGCAGGAACGTGGCGCTGCCCATCGCCACTGCATTGTAATTCTGCCCAACCACCGAAACACCCGCCGGTGTTACTGTTAGAACATAACTCTCCTTGGCGAGGGTCGCGTCCAGCCCCAGGGATATCTCATTCGTTAGTGGCGGGCTCTGGCCAAGTGCCACGCTGACGCCGGTGGCCATGAGGATATCCTTGGCGAGAATCTGGGCCAATGGGGCGAGTGCGTTGTCGGAAACCACAATCCGCTTGCCTTGGCCGATGACACAGCAACCCTGATTGGCCTGATAGGTCTGGGGCCACGGGGAGAATGCCGGAGTCGGGCCCGGTTCGCCTAGCAGCTCTGCGGTGGTTAGAGACAACAGCAAGACAGCTAGGGGGCTGAGGCAATGCGCGAGTTGAGAGCGAAGTTGGAGATTCATGAGGGGGCGTGGCGTAACTAACGCTCGCGATCATGGCCCCTCAGGTCGAGCACCGGCAAGCCCATTCAGAATGTCCAGCATTTGTACACAGCAAGCGTCCCGAAGCCCGGTTGTCCAATGTTTGGACACCTAGGGCCCCAGTTTCAGGGCTTGTTGACCGGCCATTTTCGGGCCTCATTACCCGCGCTGCAAGTTCTCGATCCTTTTCCGATCCTCAAGGAAACCGATCCGGCTGTTTGTTAGCCAACCTCCCCAAGCCCATCTAAATTCAACTAACATCAGAGAAATCCATGATACCCATGATAAGAAAATTGTCGGTTACCTCCCTAGCCTCAGTCGCGGCCTTGCTGGCTGTCGGCATGATGGACTATGCCAGAGCGGCTCCGGTCGCTGTATTCCAAGCCGATGTGAACGGGAACAGTGGCGTTGCCAACGTCGGGCCGGTCCATTCCGGTTGGACGGCTTTCACCGGCACTGAGAGTGGCAACCCTGCGAACTGGACCCACACACAGACGATCGGCGGAATCACCATCGCCCTGCAAACTAATTCAATAACGTCAGGAAATACGGGATACCGCAACCGCAGTCTGCCAACTGCCGGGCCGCTGAGCGATATGTACCAAGCCCTGATATTTGCCGCGAACAACATCGATATCAAAATGAGCAATCTCACGATTGGCCAACAGTACCAATTCAATGTTTACTGTTGGGACTCTGGTGGCGGCAACACCGGTGACAGGCATTGGAACTACAGCCTGGCCGGCAATCGGACAGGCGGAGTGGACGCCGGATGGGTGAACCAGCCCGCGTCAGCCACCTTTACCCCTGCTGCAAACACTGGAATCACTTCGGCCACCAAGGGCATTGCAATGCTCTCAACCACCTTCACCGCGACGGGCACCAGCGTGAATTTCTTCACAGTCTCTGGCGGGGTTCATGCCATCAACGGCTTTGAACTTTATACGGTGACTCCAGTATCGACTCCCCCGGATGCAGGCACATCGACTGTGGCGGTTAGTCCCGTTACAGCGCCAGCTAACGGCACCACCGCGACTGTCAGCGTGACCTTAAAGGACAACACCAGCACTCCTGTAGCTGGTAAGACGGTGACGTTGGCTTCCAGCCGCGGCGCGAGCGACACGATCTCAGCGGCCTCGGGGACTTCCGATGGTTCCGGGCTTGTGACCTTCACGGTGAGTTCTGCAACGCCTGGCACCTCGGTTTTCACCGCAACCGATACCAGCGACAGTGTCATCGTGACGCAAACCGCCAGCGTGATCTTTACAGGCCCGCCGGACGTCCTGGCATCGACGGTGGTGGCCACGCACAGCTCGGTGCCTGCCAACGGCAGCACCACCTCGACCATCACGGTCACACTGAAGGACGTGAACAGCAATCCCATCGCAGGCAAAACCGTCACCCTGACGTCCGACCGCGGCGCGAGCGACACGATTTCGGCTGCCTCCGGGGTTTCAAACGCCTCCGGCGTGGTCACCTTCACGGCAAAATCCGCCACCGTTGGCACAGCCAATTTTTCCGCCACCGATACCACCGACGGCATCACGGTGACGGCACCGGCCAGCATCAATTTCACGGCTATTCCTCCCGCTGACACGCTGCTCTCGACGCTGATCGCCTCGCCGACGACCCAAGTGGCCGATGGAGCCAGCACAGCCACCATCACCGTAACATTGCTAGATGGCACGGGTAATCCGGTCTCAGGCAAGACCGTGACACTCGCATCTGACCGTGGCGCAACAGACACGATATCCGCCGCTTCGGGAGCCTCGACCCTTGCCGGAGTGGTCACATTTACCGTGAAATCATCCACCGCAGGTGCGCCGGTTTTCACCGCCACCGATACCACTGACAGCGTGGTGGCAACCGCGACCACCAGCGTGACGTTCACCTGGCCACCCTTGGTTGCCAATGCCGGTGGCGACAAATCGGTCGCGGCTGGCTTTCCCGCGACCCTCGGCGGCACTCCGGCAGCCAGCGGAGGCAGCGGCTCCTACACCTACAGCTGGGCCCCAAGCAGTGACTTGAGCGATGCTTCGGCAGCCAATCCCGTTGCCTCCCCCAGCGTCACCACCGTTTATACCCTCACCGTGACGGATACCGTGACCACCTTGACGGCGACCTCTCCAGCGACAGTCACCTTCACGGTGCCCAACGCAAATCTTGCCAGCGTGGACTTTATTCAAAGCGGCGGGACCCCGTGTTCGGGTGACACCTCCTTGACCGGCACCACGATGAAAAACGCCCTCGGCAACCTCTTCACCGGACAACTCGGCCCGTGGAATTCCGTGAACATCGGAACCTACAACAACAATAGCGCCAGCAGTGGCTTCCTGCACAATGGCGGCGGCGCAACCACCACCGCCAAACTCGCCCTCGGGCTGGCCACTGGACTGGACTCAACCACTGCGGGTGGCTGGCGCTGCAATCCCAATGTAGGTGCCACCGGCGGCTCCAATCAACTGCGCTTTGAGGAAGCCTATCTCTATAACGG
>JBAXCM010000289.1:0-6132 GCA_037141475.1 Verrucomicrobiota bacterium
GCCGCGCCAAGGTTCACGCCCATGTAAAAGATGGTGAAGCCAGCATCGCGGCGGGCGCCTCCTTCCGGATAGAGTTCACCGACCAAGGTGCTCATGTTCGGTTTGAGGATGCCACTGCCCACCACCACCAGGACCAAGCCACAGTAAAACGTCTGGGTCCATGGAAGCGCCAGCGTGAAATGCCCCAGCGCAATGATGATGCCGCCATACCACACCGTGCGCTGGGCACCGCAGATCCGGTCAGCGATCCAACCACCAGGCAGTGCCATCAGATAGACACCTGCCGTGTAGAGGCCGTAGATGGCCGTGGCCACTTCATCGCTGAGGCCCATGCCACCCTCTCCGGTTTGTCTAACCATGAAGAGCACCAGCAAGGCACGCATGCCGTAGTAGCTGAAGCGTTCCCACATCTCAGTGAAAAACAGCGTGCGCAACCCAAGCGGATGCCGGGTTGCAATGGCCACTTCGGTGGCATCAACCAAATCACTCATGACGGTGCCGCCCCGCACCCTCCTTGAGTTCGTCGATCTTGATTCGTCCTGAATAGAAGTCATCAAACAGGGCGTATGCTTCCGGATCATATTTGCGCAAGCCCTCCTTGCCATTCTCAGGCTTGGGCCCCTGCATGCCCATGTCGCCGAATGTCCCGAAGTACCACATCGTCAGTTCGGCAAAAAACTCGTCGGGATTGCTTCCCGCATAGGATCCGACCCACAATTTGTTTTTGAGTGAGCGTTCGCGTTGCTCGTCGAAGCGTTTGCGCACATCGGCGGTCATGCCGGCATTGCGGATGTTATGGGCAAATTCGTGTACGCAGATGTCGCGGCCCCGGTAGTGGTCATTTTCCAATCGAAGCAAATTTTCCTCGCCGCAGGATGTGAGCAACCCACCCAGGCCGCGGGTGCGTTCATCCACCGTCAAGCCGCCGTAGGACTCGATTTTCTGGCCCTTCATGTGTCGGTGTTCTGGCAGATCCGACGTCACCTGTTGCTTGCCGATGATATGCAATTGGGCACCTGCCCTAACCAAATTAGCAAGCACCGTCGGTTGATGTTCCATGAGCAGATTCAGCCGTTGGTACGCTTCTTGCAAGGCTGCGTCGCTCACCACCTTGTGGGCCTTGATGGGAATGCCGTGAAAATCAAGTTGCTTGGAAAAAAAGTCATTCTCGGGCGGCGAGATTTGTTGGATGGCGGGCATGGCCTCGGCACGGATCATCCGCAAGCCGAACACCGCGCCAATCTCGTTGCCAGCCGTGGCTTGGAACCGCAACGTGACCTTCGTCTTGTCCTTCACCAACTCCGGCGGCAGAGCGTATTGAACGTCGAAAAATTGTTGGGGTCCGCGCTGCTCGATCACTTGCTCGGCAATTTTCACCCCGTCTATCAAAATATCAAATGTCCGTCGCCGCCATTCATCGCGGGTATAGGTCGCAACCACCACCATGGGCTTGGTCGCATCCACGGGGATATCAAATGAAAACCACTTGCTGCCACGGCGGCAAGCCCGGCCCATCACGCGTTCCGGCACAGTATCCTCGCCTTGTTGATGAAAGTCGCGCTCGGGTTGCATTTCGCCGGGTTGGACGAATGCGACGGTGGCAGCCTCCAGTTTGAGCTGGCGTTGGTGCTGACGGGCGATTTCGTCGGATTTCTCCTTCCAGCTCTCCGGCGTGTAAAGGTCCCAGTAGGCGGCGTAGCGATGGCGGTGCAGTTGATAGAACGGCAGCAATTCCACCTCGCCCTCACGGCCAACCCCCTCACTGCGAAACACCCCTGGTTGCCCCGCCACCGGCTTGAGCCATTCGTCGATGGGCCTGCCTGCCGCAACGAGCACCGGAATGGACTTGAGGTCGTCGGCATGTTTCCCAGGCACAACGCCGCCGATCTTGCCGGCCAGCACCAGCGGTCCCCACAAGATGGCGACGCGATTCGGATTGTCCGGCAGAGGTTCCAGATGCAGCGACTTGGGCAGCTGAATCTCGACCGTGTCGCCATCGTGCCATGTGCGCCGAAATTCGACAAAACAGCCGGTGTTGGCGGGTTGGTCCGCCGAGGATTGACCGACGGGTACCAGACCATTAATTTTGACCGCAAAGCCATCTCTGATCCACCATGGTTGGCGCAAGGCAAGCGTGAATTCCTTGGGTGCGGCCAACTTGAGACGCAGACTGGCAGTCTCGCCCATCGGAAACTCAGTGGCCATTTCGAGTTTCACGCCGGCCGCTTGCCAGGTGGCGGTCGATGGCGCATATAAGTTGATCCAGAGTTTATCGCCATTCTCATAATAGATCCCGTCGCCGTGCAACGCATGACTCTCCATGCCACTGCCCACGCAGCAGGTGAAACTTCCTAACATATCCGAGTACTCCCGCTCCACCCCGCGACCCACCGGCACCATGTAACAAGTCGAGCCATTCTTCGGGTCGATCGATCCGAGGACGTGGTTGAACAAGGCTCGCTCCTGAAAATCCGCGTAGGCGGCGGATGGGCCGTAGGCAAACAAGCGGCGGGTCAGTTTGAGCATGTTATACACATTGCAGGACTCAGCGGTGCGGCCGTCGATGCGTTCGTCGAAGTGGTCCGGTTCGCCGAAGTACTCGTCCTTGCCATCGCCGCCCGTGGCATAACTGTGATGGTGGGCAACACGCTCCCAGAAAAATGACGCGGCCGTTAGATCCGCCGCATCACCCGTGGCGGCATAGCGTTCCATCGATCCGAGAAGCTTTGGTATCTGGGTATTGCCGTGCTTGCCGGGCAGCACGTCCTTTTGCTGCTTGAGCCCGTCGGTGACGAGGTGATGCTCAAACTTGCGGGATAATTCCAGCCAGCGCGCATCGCCAGTATCCACATAAAGGTCCACCATCACCTCGTTCATGCCGCCAAATTCGGTGTTGAGAATCGTCTGAATCTGCGCCGCATCCAGCTTGGCAAATATCCGTTCCGCCCACGCCGCAAACTTCACCTCAAGCTCGAGCGCTGTCTTGCTGCCGGCAAATCGGTACGCATCGCGCAACCCGGCATACGTCTTGTGAAGCACATAATACGGCGACCACATGCCGTTGAGATCAAACCCGCCCGAGTGAATCTTTCCCGCCGCCACCTCCTGCTCGAAAATGACCGCTGCATCCTGACCTTTCGCGTCTGTTAGTGCGCCGAGATAACCCGTGCCGCGCTTGTCCTGGACCTCCTTGAATTGACCAACGAGTTGCTCGGCGCGTTGTTGAAACCGAACGTCACCGGTGGCGGCAAACATCAGGCTAACCGCCGAAAGATAGTGCCCTGCAATGTGCCCGGTCAACTGCTTGCCTTCCACCGAGTCCCAACCACCGTAGCCCTTGGCCTTTGCTTCCAGCCCCGCCCGCAGGCGATATCCGGCGACCAAGCGGTCCACCTCCAGCGATAACAGGTACTTGGCATCCAGGTCCTGCGCCTGTTTGAGCGGACCGCCGGTAAGACGCACCGCAGTCATGGGCAGCGGCCTAGCCACCTCGGGTGGCGCGGAAGGATTGGCAGCGGCATGGGCCATGGCAAGAAGGGATATTTGGCAGGTGAGAAAGCGGGTCACGCACATGAGCATATAGGAGTTGAATTGGCATTCCAATATCGATAAGTTGGGGGGGAGTTTACGTCTGAGGTTCGTGCCCAGCTCAAAGCCATCGAAGCGTCGGCCCATCAGACAGCGAGTCGCCGCGCCGCACAATGGTTAATCCGCGAATTCACTGCCCGATTTGCGAAACCCCTCAGCCTGCGGACGGATGGCGGCGGTTACAGCGAAGCTCGTCACCCGTTTGGCTAGACGCCCAACCCCACTCAGCAGCCTAGCATCGCTGCAATCGGCCGTGGAGAATTTTCGAGAAATTGCTTGGCACGGCGGATTGGATAGGCATCCTCTGCGGCGAGGACACTCTTCCATGCATCCCGCTCTTCGTGTCCGATCCCGCAGCGTGACATTGGCCGATGTGGGGTCGCCAACCGGGGGGGATTTTGAGCAAAATCGGGGGATGGGTGCTAGGACGATTTTTGAATGCGTCAGGACCAGTCAAACAACAACGATCATCATGCCAAAAGGAATTTACAAAGTGCCGGTTGCGGTGAATGAGCCCGTAAAGAGTTATGCTCCAGGAAGCGCGGAGCGCAAGGATTTGCAAGCCATGCTAAAGGAGATGCGTGGCAAGGAATTGGACATCCCCATGTACATTGGCGGCCAGCAGGTCCGCAGCGGCAACACCATTCGCTTGGCTCCCCCGCACGATCATCAACACACACTCGGGGTCTTCCACAAGAGCGATAAGTCCCACGTCGGCCTCGCCATAGACGCAGCTCTGGCAGCCAAAGCCCAGTGGGCCACCTTGAGCTGGGAACACCGCGCCTCCATCTTCCTTAAAGCCGCCGAATTGATCGCCGGCCCGTACCGCGCCAAGGTGAATGCTGCGACCATGTTAGGCCAAAGCAAAAATGCGTTCCAAGCGGAAATTGACAGTGCCTGTGAACTGGCGGATTTCCTTCGCTTCAATGTGCAGTATATGGCCGAGATCTACTCCGAGCAACCCATCTCCGGACCGGGCGTGTGGAACCGCTTGGAGTGGCGCCCCTTGGAGGGTTTTGTGTATGCTCTCACGCCGTTCAATTTCACAGCCATCGCCGGCAACCTGCCAAGCAGTTGCGCATTGATGGGCAATGTGGTGGTCTGGAAACCGAGCAACACCCAGGTGTATGCGGCGAACGTACTCATGGAAGTATTCCAGCAAGCCGGGGTGCCGGATGGGGTGATCAATTTGATCTATCCGAGCGGGCCGGA
This sequence comes from Verrucomicrobiota bacterium, assembly GCA_037141475.1. GTDB lineage: Bacteria > Verrucomicrobiota > Verrucomicrobiia > Verrucomicrobiales > Akkermansiaceae > Luteolibacter. The sequence continues at coordinate 4,801 of JBAXCM010000289.1, forward strand.
TGCCGCTGATGTGATCTTCAAGCACAAGGATTTTGCAGGAATTCACTTCACAGGCAGCACGGAGGTTTTCCAAAGCATCTGGCAGGCGATAGGCAACAATATTCATAACTACCGTTCCTACCCGCGGATTGTCGGGGAAACAGGTGGCAAGGATTTCATCGTGGCGCATAAGTCCGCTGAACCAAAATCCCTTGCCGTCGCTCTTGCCAGGGGGGCTTTCGAATACCAAGGCCAGAAATGCTCCGCAGCGTCCCGAGCTTACATCCCTAGCAACCTGTGGGATGAGGTTAAAAGGCATGTGTTAGATGATTTGCAAGACATGAAGATGGGGCCGACTGAGGATTTCACCAACTTTGTGAATGCGGTCATTGACGAGAAGAGTTTCGACAAATTGGCGACCTATATTGAAGCGGCCCGGCAAAGCGATGAGGTTGAAATCATTGCCGGTGGCAACTATGACAAGAGCCGAGGCTACTTCATTGAGCCAACGATCTTGGTCACCACCAATCCCCGCTACGTGACCATGTGCGACGAGTTGTTCGGGCCGGTGTTGACGGTGTTTGTCTATGATGAAAATGAGTTCGAGCAAACACTCGAATTGATCGACGCCACTTCCATCTACGCTCTTACCGGTGCCATTCTCGCCCAAGACCGCTATGCCATCGAATTGGCCACTTCCAAACTCAGCAACTCCGCTGGCAATTTCTATATCAACGACAAATGCACCGGCGCTGTCGTAGGCCAGCAACCCTTTGGCGGTGCCCGCGGAAGTGGCACCAATGACAAGGCGGGTGCCAAAATCAATTTGCTGCGCTGGGTTTCACCTCGCACCATCAAGGAAACCTTCCTCTCACCGACAGACTACAAATACCCGTTCCTGCAAGCGGATTGATTTAGCGCTTGGCGCTGGGGCGGAGGTGTGGAAGGGTCACCGCATGAGCAAATGGACGGCATTTAGGATGGCACTCGGGTTGGCGCTTGGGCTTTGCAGTTATGCTTCGGGCAAGGAGGCACCGCCACTTGAAGACGCGATCCCCGCGTCAGTCAAGGCTTTGGCAGCGCCGACACCCAGGGAGTTTCCCGGCGGCATCACCCTAGCCGTCACTGCCGCCTCTGATGAAGCTCAGGCCGCCGTCATTCAGGGACTCAACCACCTCCACGCCGGTTGGGAATTTGAGGCTAGCCGCCATTTTGCTCTCGCCATGCGCGCCGATCCGCATTGCCTGCTCGCCCATTGGGGAATGGCCATGTCGCTGCTGGTGCCCACCCCCCCCACCAGCAAGGCGCGCCATGCCGCAGTGGAACGCATGCTCGATTTGCTCGACCAAGGAC
>JBAXCM010000290.1:0-6123 GCA_037141475.1 Verrucomicrobiota bacterium
CACCCGCGCCCCGCACGCCTCCGACGTGGAACGCGTGGGTTTCGCTGCCCCGCACGCCCGTACCACGCCGTTTTTAACCGCGCCGGTGTTCAACCGTTACCACACCGAGCACGAGATGCTGCGCTACATCAAGCGCCTCGAAGCCAAGGATTTGTCGCTGGTTCACTCGATGATCTCGCTCGGCTCGTGCACCATGAAGCTCAACGCCACCAGCGAGATGTTCCCCGTCTCTTGGCCGGAGTTTGGCCAACTGCACCCGTTTGCCCCGGCCGACCAGACCAAGGGCTACGCCCAGTTGTTTGCCGACCTCGAGGCCTGGTTGACCGAGATCACCGGCTTTGCCGCCGTCTCGCTCCAGCCCAACGCCGGCTCCCAAGGCGAATACGCCGGCCTGCTCGCCATCCGCCGCTATCACCTCTCCCGCGGCGACGCCCATCGCAACGTCTGCCTCATCCCCGTGTCCGCTCACGGCACCAACCCCGCCTCCGCCGTCATGGCCGGCATGCAGGTCGTCGGCGTCAAATGCGACGACGCCGGCAACATCGATGTCGCCGACCTGACTGCCCGCGCCCAACAACACCGCGACAAGCTCGCCGCGCTGATGATCACCTATCCGTCAACCCACGGCGTGTTCGAGGGCACCATTCGCACGATTTGCGAGATCATCCACGAGGCCGGTGGTCAGGTGTACATGGACGGTGCCAACATGAACGCTCAGGTTGGGTTGACCAGCCCGGGGGCTGTCGGTGCCGACGTCTGCCACCTCAATTTGCACAAGACCTTCTGCATCCCGCACGGTGGTGGCGGCCCCGGCGTAGGCCCCATCGGCGTGGCTCCACAGCTCGTCCCCTATCTGCCCGGCCATCGTGAACTCGACGAAAAGCGAGGTGCCGTATGCTCCGCTCCTTGGGGCAGCGCCTCTATCAATACCATTTCGTGGATGTACATCGCCATGATGGGCAGCGCCGGTCTCACCGAGGCCACCAGCGTCGCCATCCTCAACGCCAACTACACCGCTAGGCGTCTCGCCCCATTTTTCCCGATCCTCTACACTGGCAATCAGGGATTGGTGGCCCACGAATGCATCATCGACGTGCGCCCGCTCACCGACCAGAGCGGCATCACCGTTGAGGACGTGGCCAAACGCCTGATGGACTACGGCTTCCATTCGCCCACCATGAGCTGGCCGGTCGGCGGCACCCTCATGATCGAGCCCACTGAGAGCGAGTCCAAGGCCGAGCTCGACCGCTTCTGCGATGCCATGATCGCCATCCACGGCGAAATCTCCGCCGTCATCCGCGGCGAGGCCGACGCCCACGACAACCCGCTCAAACACGCCCCCCATCCCGTCGAGGCCGTCTGCGGCAACGCTTGGCCACACGCCTATTCCCGCGAGCAGGCCGCCTTCCCGCTCCCCTATCTGCGCCGCCACAAGTTCTGGCCCGCCGTCGCCAGAATCGACAACGTCCACGGCGATCGCAACCTCATTTGCACCTGCGATTCCCTCGAGAGCTACGCTTCGGGCACCTGAATCCCGAGCGCTACGGTGTGTTAGAAGCAGCGACGGCGGCATATAGCCAGCGCTGGGTCATGACATAGAGCACTCCGTTGGCGATGATGGGCGAGGTGGAAATGGGGGAATCGAGATGGGTTTCGCCGAGGATTTTGAGGTCGCGTGAGGCGGCAAAGGTCCACAACACACCGGTATCAGTGCCGACATACACCTTGCCGTCAGCCACGAGCGGAGAACTCCAAATCGGCCCGTCAGTGGTGTGCCGCCACAGTTCCCGGCCGGTGTCGGCGTCGAGAGCAAAAATGCGCCCAGTGAAGTCGGCCGTGTATAGAATGCCGTCATGGATCGCCACAGTGGTTAGGCTGCGGTCAATGTCGGTGTTGATCCACACCAGACCTTTGGCTGTTAGGTCGCCGCATCCGGTGGCGTCGATGCAGGCGAGCGCCCCGCGGCCTTGGCCGTGGCGCGGATCCTGGCCGACGCCGAGATAGACCCGGTTGTGATAGAACACGGGGGTGGCAATAGCTTCGCTGGGGCCGGTGGGATTGTTCTTGTAGGCACCGCTGCGTTTGGCGGCGGCATTCACATCGAAGTGCCAAACGCATTTCAAGACACCGGGGCCACCCTCGGTGATCGGGGCTGCCGGGACGGGATCGAAGGCGTAGCAGACACCGTCCCCCGCGCCGTAAAAGACCAGGGATTTGCCGTTGACCTCGCCGAGCGCAGGCGATGACCATTCGCCGTGAAACAGGCGGTGGCCCACTTGCTCAAAATCACGGGCGACGAGCCGACCGGTTCGCTTGTCTAACACAATTAAGCTTGGCGCATCGGGATGAGGCACGACGACGTGGCTGCGATTGACGCCGTTGGATGGGCTGACAAACACGTGATCGCCGTGGACGAGCACCGAGCAATCGGCGGCGTCCTGGGGCCAGGCGGCGACGTCCTTTTCCATGATCATATCGAAGCGCCAGACGATGCCCACGGCGGATGAGTCGGTGGTCATCGGCGGCTGTTGGGAGCCGGCGATGAGGCGGGCGACATCAGGTTCGGCAGTGTGTATGAGGCCGTCTGGATCGAGGCAGAGCATTTCATCGCGATTGGTCACCACATACAAGCGGTGATCGGTGAGCGTCGGGGTGGAACACACGCCCAGACTCAAGTCGTCATAATTGAAATCCTTCCACTCGGTGAGCATGCGTGGAATGTTGAGGTGCCACAGCGGTCGTCCGGTGGGCTCATCCAAGGCGACGATCGATCCGCCCGCCTCGCGATCATTGGTGCCTATGAAAATTTTCCCGTTAGCCACGACAGGGCCGCCATAGGCATGGGTGTTGAGGCGAAGTTTCCATTTCAAGTGGGTTGGCCCCGAGGCGGGAGCATCGGCTGGCGGTGCATCGGGGAGGAAAGAAGCGGGCAGTTGAGTTTCCTCGGACACCGCGTTCCGTGCATCGTTGCCACACCATTGCGGCCAGTCCGCAGCTTGAGCATCTCCCGCGAGCAAGGCGGATGCCAGCGTTGTCACTTGAGCCATGCGCCTGATCGTGCGGTCGGAAATACCACTCATTGGGTGTTGGGTTGAGAATTATCGTTAGACATTAGCCTTGCCACTTTCATGGAGGATGCGCAAGCCATCGCGGATATAATCCACGCCGGACCATACGGTGCAGGCGGCGGCGATGATACAAGGATAAATTGGGGAGAACGGCACCACCTTGAGCATGATCCAGCCGATGGCCACCATTTGTGTGACGGTGCACACCTTGCCGCTCCATTGTGGAGCAATATTAACTTGGTGACCGGTGAAATGGAGCACGTTGATGCCACCCAAAATGATGCAATCGCGAACGATCACCAGTGCGGTGAACCACAGAGGCAGGTGCCAATGGTCCGGTCCCCAATTCACGAGCGTGAGGGTGATAATAGCGGTGAGCAGCAGTGTTTTGTCGGCAATGGGGTCAATGATCGCGCCAAATCGTGAGCGCTGGTTGAAGCGGCGAGCGATCCAACCGTCCAGCCCGTCACTGGCCGCAGCCGTTACAAATACCGCCAGTGCGGACCAACGCAGCCACTCGATCGGGACTTTGTCCGCCACGCTGTGTCCGTAATATATAGCCAGCACGGCAAACACCGGCACCAGCAACAGCCGCGACAAGGTGATCTTGCTTGCAAAGGTCATAGCGGCATGCTAACGCAACACCCGAAAAATTGGAAATTTATATTTTCGGCGTATTTCGAGTGTTGGATATCTCCCGCTCTTGAAGATTCTTAACAGTCAAAGATTGACAGCTGCCGTTCTTCAATTATACCACACGCTGCTTGCCGAAGCGTGTGAAGTCATCCCGCCGCCAGGCTACCGCGCCGCCCATACCCAGCCCCCTATCATGAACACCCCAGCCCCCGTCACATCTATCAAAACCGATATTTTTGAATTCTGCCAGGCTTATGCCGGCATCATCAAGCCGTTTGCTGCGGCCCTGCAGGGAGCTCGAGCGACCTGCCAAGGCAAGGGTGATGCCGACGTGTTACAGCGGCCGATTGCAGGGTTTTCTGACGTACACCATCGTTTGGAGAGTTTGCTCAACAAGGTGGAGGAGCAGCAGGCCTATCTGATTATCTTTGGCCCTCTGAAAAGCGGCAAGTCCACCCTCATGAACGCCATCAGCGCAGCCTACGTCAGCGAGGTGACGTCGCTGCCCGCTTATCCGTGCCTCGTGCATGTGAAACATGGTGACGAGTGCAGTTATGTCGCATCCCGCTATGACGGTGAAAAACTCCACCTCGCTGACAATGCCGCCCTGCAGGCCCTGATCCAGCAAAGCCACCAAACCTTGGCTGGGCGCTTGCGCGAAGTCGAGGACAAAGGCGATACCTTCGATCCCGGCGTGCACTATCCCGAGGCAATCCGCCGCGTGGATGTGGCCATGCCGGCCCGCAATTTGAAAGACTCGCTCACGGTGCTGGTGGACACCCCGGGCCTCTACACACGAATGAAGTTCGGCTACGACCTCATGACCCGTGAGTTCCGCAATAGCGCGGCTTGCGCCGTATTTGTCGTCAAAACCGATAATCTGTTCTTGGAGCAGGTGTTCGAGGAATTTAACGATTTGTTAGATCTATTCAGCCGGATTTTCATCGTCGTAAATATTGATAGCAACAAGCGCGACTTGGACCCGGACGGCTCGTTGCGGCCGAGCTTGGAGAGCGAGTCACCCGGCGAAGTGATTCGCGCGTTTGAATCACTGGTGATGAGCGCTCCGCTGCGCCGCGCCCAGGAGGCGGGCCGCCTCAAGATCTATCCAATCGACCTGCTCAACTCGGCTTCCGCAGCGATGCGCCGGGCGACAGAGCCAGAGTCGGGTACGGATCCGCTTGAGGCAGGCCAGGTCACGGAGGCCGTGGCGACGGAGGCGAATGAAACGGCCGCCAGGGGTGGTGGGCTCGATGGGAAGACGAGCGTGATGCCGATGGGTTGGGCGGAGCATCCTGAGGCCTCGTTCAGCCTATTTTTGAAGGATTTGACGAATTACCTCAACAGCAGTGATTACCTGCAGGAGTTCATGGGGGACGCCTTGCTGATGGGCACCAACCTTGGCACCGAGATCCGTGAATATTGTTCGCCAGAGTCCACCGCAGCCCTTGAAATCCGCCAACAGAAGCTCGCCACCGAGTTCAGTGATACCCAGGCGCGACTCGCAGCGATGGAAAAGCTCGCCGCCGTTGATGTCAAGGCGGCCTTTGGCCACATTCGCGGGGAGTTGCAGAAACACGTCGCGGAGGTGGCTGCCGCCGCAGCCGCCGAGGCGAAGCAGCGGGCGCTCAGACGGCTCGGGAATTGGTTTGAATGCGACCAAAGTGTGGCCGAACTGCAACGCGATTGGGCGGATTTGCTGGATAGTTGCAGCAAACGGGTGACCAGCGAAAGCCACCTTAAGGAGTGTGCGCTGGTCGCCAACCCGCTTGGCGGAATCCGGATTGACGACCCCCTGCGCTCGCCAGTGCTGGGCCTCATCGAGTTGCTGGAGCCAGTGGTGGCTTCGGCCCGCGCGACCTTGGGCGACGCTGCACCGACGCAGCCTAGTGGCTTGTTTCAGATTGAGCCGGAGCAATTGAAGGTGCGCAAGTCGGTGTGGGACTGGCTGGCTATCCGCAGTTTGGCAGCGGTGCGCCGCAAACTTTTTGGGGCACCCGATGCCTTGGACCGCGAGGTGCCCGTGCTCACCAAGGAGAAGCGCCTTGGCGAGGAGGGACGGCAGGCACTCGAGGAGCGAATCCTCAGCGAGCTGGCGCGGCGTTTTCCGAGTGAAGCGCTGCGTGTTTCCGAGTCGCGGATGACCCGGTATATCGAGATGTATGGCAAGCAATTGCAGGCGACACTGCAGGCCGCCAAGGACAAGGATGCGGCGCACTTGAAGGCTTTGCAGCAACGCCTCGAAGATAACGTCACCATCCTCCAGACATTGGGCGGTATGACCCGCCAAACCGCCGACGTGCTGGCTCAAATCATCGCTCTCGGCCGCAAATACCGCAGCTACAGCCGCGTGACATCAGCCGCCGCCCAACTCGCCGCTGCTGCGGCTGATGTCACGCGGCTGTAGCTGCGGTATTTG
>JBAXCM010000291.1:0-6121 GCA_037141475.1 Verrucomicrobiota bacterium
AAGTTTACTTTGCATTCGTGGCGGAGATACCAGTTGAAGGCCATTGCCAAACTGGTGCCAAGGTTGCCGCGCAACAGGATTTTTTCCCCCTGGGCCTTGATTTCAAACACATCGCGGCCGCCGTCTTGCGGCATGAGTTCACACACAAACGATGCGGCATGCTCCGGCAGCACACGCTGAATCAGCGCCGTGGCTGCGGCCACCGGATCAGCCGCGGGTGCCACAGGCTCTGCTAACAGAATTGGGGTTGCTAGAGCGAGCATCAGCAAATGTTTGAACATATATGTTAAAAGCTAGGGCAGGGGTGTCACATCCTGGATGCGGGTGTCGCCGGGCATGATAACGAAGTGGCGAGCGCCGAGGGTCAATGCGAACTGTTGTTCGGTGTGGATGGTGACGGTGCCGGCACCGTCGTAAAGCAGGTCGGCGGTGATGGCGCCGAAGCGCAGGCGGCGGATGCCGTGGGGTTCGGCGAGGCGCAGTTTCCACTCGAGTGCGTGGTGTTTGGCGTCGGGGCGGAAACCTAGCACATTTTCAATAAGCAGGGCGATAGGTCCGCAGGCCGACCAGCCGACGAAGTCACGGGCGGCGGGATTGCCGGGGGCGGCGTGTTCCGGTGCATAGTTTTCCCAGACGGTGCCGGTGTTGTGGAAGACCTCTGCCATGGCGGCGAGGTAGCGCTCGGAAGAAGCGGCGGCGAAGGCTTCAAAACCGGTGGCTTCCAGTCCCTTGATGATGGCATAGTTGGTGGGAGCCCACACGCCGCCGAGCCAATAGCCGCCGTCGGCTTTGTATTCCGGGGAATCGGCGGCGAGAGTGGGGAAGACCACGGGCCGCCAGAATTTCGCTGGATCCTTGAGGTGCGCCACCAAGCGGGCCGCTTGAGCCGGGCTGGTGATGCCGGCCACCAGCGGCCAAAACCCGCAGGCCGTTTGCTTGCGGAACTTTGATCCGTCGGCTAGCACGTCATAATAGAATCCGTCCTGCTCGTCCCAACACCAATGGTTGATCCGCTCACCGATGGCGTGGACTTCGGCTTCCGCCACCCGCGCTTTATCCAACATTCCCAGATCGCGGCAGATGGTTGCGATATCACGGTATTGCATGACCATCTGGCATGACATATCCACCCAACCAGCACCCTTGGCGGTCGGCTTGGGCGTGTTGTCGAGGCCGGAGCCGAGGGACGTGTTCCAATACAAGCCATGCGGGGTGTTGGCGGAACGGCGGCCGTTAGACTCCCAGTCGTCCGCTTCCGGATCGCCGTCGCGGTTGAGCCACTCGACGTATTTTTCGAGCACCGGCAACACCATGGCGAAGCGGGATTTGTCACCGGTGATCTTGAAATTTTCGCATTCGGCCCAGGAAAATAAGGGTGGGTTGATGGCATTTTTCCAGCCCTTGGGTGAGAACAGCCCGCCATCGTCGTCGTAGTGGACCGGCTTGCCGTCGGCCTCGCGGTACTCGCGGCAGATGAATCCGCTAGGGTGCTGGCGGCAATAGAAGTTGTCGAGCGATTGGATGGCTGGAAATTGATAGTGCCCGTAGCGGGCAAACATCATCATGAAGCAGGTGTCCCACTGGAAAATGTTAGGTGAGAACGCCTCGTCGAGCCAGTTAGAGACGAGCGGAGAGGCTGGCTCGGGCTGCTTGAGGTGGGAGAACGCCAGGCTCCAACATTTCCAGTACATTGCCAGCCATTCCGGTTTGCTGGCGAGGACTGGCTCGGGGAGTTCTTGCCTAACTGAATCGAAAGTTGGCAGGGCCTCCTTGACGTAGGCCTTCTTGTGGAAATACCCGCCGAGCGTTGAGTCGGCGGGCTCAGCGGTGGTGAGGCCCGGAATCAACATTGCGGCCGGGATCATCAGCAGCAGGATGGACGGAGCCGTCATTTTCCGGCGGTCGGCTCGGGGGCGGTGCTAGTGGTTAGAACCGGTTCCGGTTTGCCAGGAACAAACAGCGCGGCACGCAGTGTGGCACCGGCGGCCAGCGCGATGGGCGTGCCGGCATCAGCTTTGGAAGTGGCAGTGACCGTGGAGTTGTCCAGGGTGTAGCGCACCATAGCGCTGGGGGTGCTGCGGAGGATGTTGAAGATGGAGGCGCTGGCGCTGCCGTCGGTGTTTTTAGTTAGACGAACTCGCAGGCTCAGGGGGTCGAGGTGGATTTTACCGGCGGCGTATTCTTCGGCGAATTGTTGGTCGGTTGCGGCGCACACGGCCTTGAGGTCGTAGCGTTTGGCCACTTCCAGCACGCTCTTGTCGGTCACCGGGAAGCGGTAGTGTTGGCAATCGGGAACCAGGTTTTCGTTGCCGAACGTGGACAACAAGGCGCAAACCAGATTGATGCGGAGCGGGTCGCTGACGCTTGCCGGGGCGCGGCCGTCCTTCTGGGCTTCGATTTTGTAGTAGGCGCGGAACCATTTTTTATAGACGTCCCAGCCGAGTTTGCGGATGAGGCCCATGTGGAATGAATGGAGGTCATCGACGCCCATTTGGTCCCAAGCGGTATTGGCTGCGAGGTATTTATCGCCGGCGTGGAGGTAGAAGTTGTTATTGAAATCGTAACCTGTTTGGCGGCCGCCCGGGCCGAATTCGATGCGGTATCGGGTGTCTTTGGTGAGCAGGCGCTCCAAGGCGTAGGACAGTTTGATATTGGCAAACGCCTCGCCGCCGGCGTTGGGGGTGATGTACCAGCGGGCGAAGTCGCGGGCATCGAAGACGTGGCCCATTTCATGCACGAAGCCGAACTCGACTTTGCCTGAGTTGAAGTCCTTCATGAAAGGGGGCACGCAGGTCCAGTCGATGTCGATGCCATCGAGGCCGGCGGTGCCCCAAGCGCCGAGTTTTTCATGGCCGCGCAGGATCATCGGGGGTTGGTTGGATGTGAGTTCGACCATTGAGTCATAGACTTGGTCGAGGAAACCCATAAACTCTTTAGAATCCTTCAGTATCTTCCAATCGTCCGGGCGGAACCGGGCACTGACATGCTGGCCCTTGAGGGTTTCAGTTTGCAAGGCAGCCGGAGCTTCGGCAAAAGCAGCTTGGACGGCGAACCCGAGGGCTGGCACGAGCAGAAGGGAACGGAGCGGATGGATCATGTGGAGGGGATGATGATTGGTTTTGCCATGGGTCGCGGGGCGATCAAGCGCATCAGGCTGGCTCCACCAACCGGGGCCTGCAAGCGCAATCGAGATATCTAATTCTTGTACAATCGGGGACGGTGCTGCGCTGCTTGCCAAGCGGTTTCGAAGTAGCGACACTGTCGTGGCCTTTGCGCCGCCTCTCACCCCATGATCCGATTTTCACCACCCATTATTCGCCGCAGCAGGCGTGGTGGCTTTGCGCTGATCATCACGCTCACGTTGATGGTTTTGCTAGTGATCCTGGTCACCGGTTTGCTGTCGCTTTCGGCAGTGAGTCTGCGCAGCGTGGGCAACGAGGCCGCCCGAACCCAAGCCCGCTCCAATGCGCGGCTGGCTCTCATGCTCGCATTCGCCCAACTCCAGCAGCAAACCGGCAGCGACACCCGGATCACCGCGCCGGCGGACGTGCTCACCACGGCCAGCGCCAGCGGATGCGCCAATCCGAGTTGGCGTGGTGTGTGGAAAAGCAACCCGGCCACCTCCAGATCCTACAAGCCCGCCCGCTCTGACTTTTTTTCCGGTTGGCTGGTCACAGCAGCGGGTCTGCCGCTTCCGCTCGATGCCGCCCGGACGCCGGTGACCGGTGCGTCGGCGGTGATCCGCAAGACCCCTGGAGCCGCTGACGTGGTCGTCCCGCTGATGGCCACCCCTAACCATGGACGACTCGGCTGGTGGACCGATGATGAATCGCTCAAGGCGCGTGCCAACCTGCCTCTGCAACCCGCAACAAGCAAAGGTGCCGCTGCGGTGGTCGGCCACGCGGCAAGGCGCATGGCTCCGGAGAGCGTGCCCGGGGTGCGCGGCTTCAAGTCCACCCTCAAGAGTACAGCCGCCATGGTCAGCGTCGGCCAAGGGTCGTTGGCAGCCACCAAGTGGCCGGATCGCCAAGGGGCGTATTTCACCACCGACTCCCGCTCAGTGCTTGCCGACGTGCGTCATGGTGGATTGAAGCAAGACCTGAGCACGCTTTTTGAGCAACCCGCCAGCAAAATCACCGAGTTTGGCCAGTGGACCGGCAGCGGCAGTGAGTTGGACCAGAAGGTCTATCTGTACGGCCCGCCAGACGTCGCGATGGGTGCCCGCTGGAACCACCTCTACAAGTACTACAACCTCTACAAGGACGTCACCGTCGTTGGCAGCGAGCCCCGGGTGGAGCCCAAAGGCGACCTGATCGATTGGCACTTGGCTGACCAATACGTGAGTTTTGGCGATGAAGCCGGCGGTTTTCGCTATCCGCGGATGGCCAAAATCATCTATCTGTACTCATACACGGCGGTCAAGGATCCGTTAGCCACTAATCCCAAACCCTACACGCTGCAGTTAGCCACCGACGTGTTCGTCACCTTGTGGAATCCCTTCGACGCCCGCATCCACTTCCCTGCCAATACCAAGTTCTATGCCAAGTTCAGCACCGGCCTGCCGATGAAATTCGATTGGCAGCTCAACAGCAGCGTCGTCAGTAGCGTGGGTCTCGACAGTATCCTCGGCGGCTGGTTCACGATGGTTTTCAACAATCCCGAGAGTGGCCGGCCGTTTTCCATGGCCCCCGGCGAAACCGTCGTCTTCTCCCTCAAACTTAACCCGTCCACTGGTGCCCGCGAATTTTGGCCCGGCGCGTTTTTCGACGCATCCCTCAACTCCGCCAAGCTCATGCCCGATGGAAGTGCCATCACCGGCGTCGCCACAGATCGGATTAACGTGGGCCTCAAACCCGACCAAAGCGGCAATGCCGGCGGTGCGGATTCGGTCGCCAATTCCCAGTACATCGACTTTTGGATCTACGATTTTATCAAAAAATGGCCGTTTTACGAGCATCGAGGCGAGATCTTGTCGCGTTCGGACGCTCCGTTCATCAACCAGATGAAAACCGTCAATGCGGCGGATGTGCCGACGGTGATGCTGGGCTCGGTGGTTGGCCGCAAGCAACCCTTCGGGGCCTTCATCATGGAAACCAAGACGGCTCGTGACTCCACCGTGCCCATTCCCGCGTTCATCAATACCGGCACCACCCGCCTTTCGTCCAAGCTGACCAGCAACGTCGCCGAGTTTGCCAATGAGCGCCTCGAGTACAAGGTGGAAGCCGTGACAGGCTTTGATAGCGACATCATCCAAGTGACCCTGCCAGGTAGCGCAAACGGAGCCAATCACGGCTACATCGGCTCGGGCCGCGGACCGGCCACCGGTCAGACGCATTTCCTGTTTGCATCGATTCCGACGGTGCCGCTCACCTCGCTGGCGCAATTTCGCCACGCCGGGGTGGGGGACGGGGCATCGACGCTGCGTGCGACGTACTGGGGATTCAACAGCACGCCGAATTCGCCTTACGCTGATCAGTCGATAGGCAACTCCTACGCCCATCCATTGCTCCCACCCGACGCCACCGCCAAGGGCACCTATCTGGACCATCGCTACCTCGGCAACGAGGTCCTCTGGGACAAGTACTTCCTGTCATCGCTGGCACCGCGCATCAGTCAGAGTTTTGGCACCAGCAAGCCGATGGCCAAAACCTGGCAGGACTTTCTCGAAGGCAACGACACGCTCATCAACCCACGCTTCAGCCCTTGGCTCAACGATGAAATGGCCGCCACCATTTTTCGCCGCAGCTTCCCCTCCAGCCAAGATAGCAGCCTGGAAAGCGATGCCTACAAGCGCATCGCCGCCAATCTGATGTATGACGGCGGGTTCAATATTAATTCCACCTCGGTGAGCGCATGGCAGGCGTTTCTGGCCTCCACCCGCACCCGATCCATCACAAAACTCGGAAAATCCGGCAGTACCCAAGGTCAGGACGTCGTTGGCAACGGCACCGTATTTGCCCGGACCGAGACGGTGATGGCCAATGCCTTGGACGCCAGCAACGCCGAATCCGCCAGTGCCTACAGCGGCTTCCGTGATATCTCCGACGAAAAGCTAGCAAAGCTCGCCGCCGCCATCGTTGACCAAGTCCGCAAGCGAGGGCCGTTTCTGAATCTATCCGAG